>QNAH01000442.1 GCA_003641425.1 Candidatus Zixiibacteriota bacterium | reverse complement strand
GCAAGTTTAGGATGTGGAAACCACGTTTTGATGATTTGATCATCTACACCGAGGAGCAGTTTCGAGTTAAGCTCAATTATATTCATTATAACCCCGTAAGAGGTGGTCTTGTTGATAGTCCGATTGTATGGCCATATACAAGTGCCGGGGATTGGATGGAGAATAAGCCGGGTTTATTGCCAATAGATAAGAATTTTGAATGGTTGAATTGAAGAAGGGGCAGATGTGAACATCTGCCGCCCACTGTATAACTTTTTGTTATTTAATGAAATAAGTTGTTAGAAAAAAATAAAGCGGAGAGGCAGGGATTCGAACCCTGGAGGGGCGTTAACCCCTACACACTTTCCAGGCGTGCTCCTTCGGCCAGCTCGGACACCTCTCCGTCTCTAAACAACATGCGGACAATTTCATAACAGCCCGCAAAGAAATTGCAATTTACTCAAATTTCATTGAAAATCAAGTGGAAATGATATCAGCCGACAAACTGCTCGGCGGCGTTGAAAAATTTCCGCACCGACATCTCCGCCGATATCAGCGCCGATATCGTCACCGCCAGCAAAAGCATGTATCCGACTATCAACTGAATCAACACCGCATCCAGCGGCGAGGCCCCGGCCAGGATCATCCCGGTCATGGCGCCCGGAAGCGCCACCAGTCCGACCGTTTTCAAAAAATTCAAAATCGAGATCATCCCCGCCTTGACCGAATTGCGGTAATAGCGCCGCGAGGCGTCTTTCCAATTTTTCCCCAGCGACAACGCCGTCTCGACTGCCAGCTTATTGCTCTTTAGATCGGAACCGATCCTGTTAAAGGCAATTGCCGTGGCATTCATCGAATTCGAGATTATCATCCCGGCCAGCGGGATAATATAACGCGCTTCGACCGTTATGATCTTCAAGGCAAGCATCATCCCCAGTGTCACCAATGACCCGATCCCCATGGCGATCAGGGCAATCCAGAAGCCATTTTTGAAATGCTCGGCGCGCTGTCCCGCGGTGTATGCGCCCACCATCAGCATCACCGCGACCGACAGAAGCACCAGCCAGAACGATTCGCTGTTGAAAATAAACTCGAGCGCATAACCGACCGCTATCAATTGGACAAAGGCCCGGACCGACCCGAATGCTATCTCTTTTTCAACCGGGATCGACTTCGTGAAGGTCAGGATCAACGCCACAATCGCCAGCGCCACCGAAGCCAGCACCTGTAAATATCCGGTCTCGATCATTCCAGCTCCTTGCTGACATACCGCCGCCCGAGATCGCTCGATGGATCAGTGAGTAATTCGGCCGTATCGCCCGACTCGATCAATTTTCCTTTCACCATCAGAAGCCCCTTGCCGCCGAGCCGCAACGCCTGATCCGGATTATGCGTGACCATTATGACCGTTAGGCACAACTCCCGTGCCAGCGATAGAATCAATTCCTCGATTTTTCGCGATGAGGTCGGATCGAGAGCCGAGGTCGGCTCATCCAGAAGAAGCACATCCGGCTCCAGAAACAGCGACCGCGCCAGAGCCACCCGCTGCTTTTCCCCGACCGACAAATCATCGGCACCCATGTCGGCATATTCCGCTTTGAGACCGACACGCCGCAGATGGAAATCAGCATCGAATTCCTGTTTCCCGGAGCAGCAAAAACTCAGATTATCCCGTACTGTCCCGGGAAACAGGTACGGAATCTGAAACAGCATCGAGATTTTCCTGCGGAGATCAGTCGGGGCATAGGATGTCACCGGTTTATCATAATACAACACCTCTCCCCCGGTCGGTTCATCGAGACGGTTGAGAAGCCTTAAAAATGACGATTTGCCGGCGCCCGAAGGTCCGACGACATTATATACCAGCCCCTTGTTGAATTCAAATGTCAGCGAATCGACCGTCCGAATTACCGAGCCGTTCTTCGGAACCTCTCTTGTCAATTCACGGGTTTTCAGGATTATGGTTTCGTTGCAGGACATGACCGGCTACTTATCTTCACCAAAATAAAGCTTGCGCTGTATTAGATTGACATAATCCGACCAGCCGCTGCCGCCGGTTTTCTCGCGAATCCTGTCAACCGCCCCCATTTTGGCATCGAGCTCATCAACATAATACAGCACAAAGGCCTCCGGGATCTGAGGTACCACCGGTGAGGCAAACTCGATCTGCCCATGATGCGACAATATCAGGTGCCGCAGTTTCATTAGCAAAGCGGGCGGGAACGAATCGATTCTGCCGGCTCTTTCGCTGATGATCGAGTCAGCCATGCTGATATGTCCGATCAAACGCCCTTCGTCGGAGTAGTCGATAAATGACGTAATCTTATATTGATACATTTTACCCATATCGTGAAACAGCCCGCCGAATATAAGCAGGTCTCGGTCGAGAAAATCATACTTCTTGGATATATCCAGGCAGAGTTCGGTGACATTTAACGAATGTTCGGCCAGACCGCCGATAAAAGCATGGTGCCACAGCTTCCCCCCCGATGCCTTCAGGTATTCATTCAAAAATTCTTCGTCGGTCCAGAAACTGTCAAGCAGTTTTCGAATATAGCTGTTTTCCACCCGTTCTGTCAGCGAAAGGATTCTTGCTTTCAGCTCATCTTTTGTGAATTTCGAATGCGGGAGAAGATCGGACAGTTTATATTCCTCTTCCTTGGCCATTCGAAGCTTGGCCACTTTGAGCTGCATTTTCCCGCGATAT
>QNAH01000441.1 GCA_003641425.1 Candidatus Zixiibacteriota bacterium | reverse complement strand
CAGGACCAGATCGGCCTTGTTTTCCTGAAGATATTCAAGCGCTTCCGCTCCGCACGTCACCGATGATACCCGATAGCCGGCCATCTCAAGCATCTCTGCTATCGACCGCCGGGCTTCGGGATCGTCGTCAACCACCAAGATATCGATATTTTCCTTCATAGTCACCGGATGGCCACTGATTTTTCGAAAGTAAGAACAACCTCATCGACAAAATTTTCCATCATGACCGGTTTGTACATCAGGGAGTTGGCCCCTTTCACACCGGCCTGTCGGACCAGGCTCTCGGTGGCATTACCGGTTATGACAATGACCGGCAAATGCGGTTTGATTTCCTTGATCTTCGTGACCGCTTCGACCCCGGACATCTCCGGCATAATCAGGTCCATCGTCACCAGATCATAATCCGATTCGCGGATCTTCTCCACCGCCTCACTGCCGTTCTCGGCCATATCGACCTCGACCGACCCGGTGATCTCGCAGAATTGTTTGAAAATGTCGCGGACGCGTGGTTCATCATCCACAATCAGAACTTTGAACGCTCTTCCCTTCTGGCGCGCCAGACTTTCAATCTTTTTGGTGTCCATTACATACCGCCATATCTCATATTGTTAATGATTTCCAATTAAATCTATTTATAATTCCTAAGCTGGTTCTTGCTTTGCTTTATTTCCGAGATGGTATAGAGCACCTTGCGGCTCAAAGAGTGGATCTCGTTGAGCGTGGTCTCGATACGATCCAGACTTTGACTGTTCTTCCTGGGAGAATAAACCAGCTTCTCTTCATTCTTAAACGCCCTCATAACACCGGCGATTTCTTTTACCACTTCGACCGAGCCGTTAATCAGTTTGGTAAATTCCGGCTCCATGAATGACAGCTCTTTAATTTCCTTCTTGGATTTGGCCAGGTTAATCGCCAGATTCAAGGCCAGCATTTTGACCTCATCGGCAAGCTGGTCGATCTGCTCCACCCATTCCTCAAGGCCTTGTTCCTGTCGCTCGTTATTTTCCTTCATGTGTCACCAGTAATGATTCAATTTTTTCCTTAAGCGGTTTTATATCGGATGATTTCACAACATACCCGTCAGCCAGCCAGGTATGGAAATCCGATTTATAGATCGCATACGCGCTGTTGAGTATGATCATTATTTCCGGATATCCGGCTTTGATCCGTTTCAACAGATCCAGCCCGCTGCTTTCCTCCAGTTCGATATCGAGAACGATCAGGTCGTAACGTTTCTTCGCCAGAAGTCCCATCGCCTCGTCTCCATCCGCGGCCGAATCGACATTGTATCCCTCGCGTGTCAGAAATGCGGTGTACAACTTCCTGATATGATCCTCGTCATCGATTACCAGTATCTCAGGCATCATTATCCCCTTTATACTCGGGCAACTCGATATAAATCTCCGGCTGTTCATCTCTGCCCTCCGACAGCCCGAAACCGCCCCCATGATATTTTATCGTCTCTCCCGCCACTATTATTGACAGTTTTTGTGTCCCGGTCGAAGATCCAAAAATCTGTTTCAGCGTGGTCTTGACCTTGGCCAACGCTTTTTCGTCCCCATCGAAACCGATCGAAAAACAGACCATTCCATCCCTTGACCCGGTCCGGAACCGCACCCGGCACTCTCCGGTCAGTTCCTCGACAGTCAGACTCATGTACTGAAACAGGGCATGCTGTAGTTGATCCGGATTTCCCCAGACCATGATCTGGTTCTCCCAAGATTCCCTTTTCGGCGGTTTGGTTGAATGCTTTACCCGCGACAGAAGCAGTTCGTATGTCTGCCCGACCAGGTTATTGAAATCGATAGCGCGCGTCCTGGTTTTGCTGGCGCGCGAAAAATCAAGCACCTGGTTGAGAACCGACTCGGCCCGCTTGGCCTCGGACAAAATAATGTTCAGATATTCACTGTTTCCGTCCTGTGTCCCCGCCGATAGCATCAGGTTGGCAAAACCGCCGATCACAGTCAGCGGGTTGCGGAGTTCATGGGCAATCGACGAAGTCAATTCGCCGATGACCGACATTTTTTCAATACGGATAATCTGTTCCTGCGATTCCGCGATCTGCCGGTTTTTCTCTTCCAGACAGGCGGCATGTTCGACCAGATTTTCATGCAACTGCGACCGTTCTATAGCCACCGCCGTCTGATTGGCAAAGGTCTGCAGAAGCTCGACATCGCTGTTGCGGATCGCCTTTCGGGTGATTTGATTATCGGCGGCGATCAGTCCCAGCCGTTTGCCGTTACTGACAATCGGCGCCACGGCCAGGTTGACCGTATTAAGCCGTTCCAGAATGTCTTTTGTTGCCTGATCGAGGCCGGGATCGGACAGGACATTAACACCGACGGCATCGTTTATCGCCCGGCTGAATGCGGCGGAATCGTCGATTCCGATTTCCCATCCCTCGACCAGCGACGACAGTGTTTTGTCCGAATTATTTTCCCGCTCGCGATAATCGCTGAGCATCTCGATTAACGATTTCTGCTGTTGCGACAGGCGGCTCCAAATCTCCCCCGCCTCTTCCGGGCTTCCCGGCCCGACCGCCATTATCGCCTTGAGTTTCTCTTCCTGGTTGTCCAGCAGGAAGAGAAAAGCCCGGTTGAAACCGAGCCCCTGATTGGCGGTAACCGCTGTCAGAATGATCCTCAGAACCTCATCGGGGTCCACGGCCGATGAGAGCGCCTCGGAT
>QNAH01000440.1 GCA_003641425.1 Candidatus Zixiibacteriota bacterium | reverse complement strand
TCGGTGACTGTCACCAATTACGGAGCCGTTCCGACCTTGTCGGAACGGATCGTAGATTGGTGACTGTCACCGTAAGGTGTTGTGAAACAGCAGATTATAATCAAGTACCCACCATCATCCAGAAAAAGTCAGTCAACTTGAGTTAGATACTAGATTTTTGGTCGCAGATTCCACATGAAACCCGTGGTATCTTTTATCTAGTATCCGGTGAGTGGACCAATGTCTAAAATCCAATGTCCAGGCGAGTGGTAGAGGAGCGTCCTGCATGGCTAGAAGCCGTACCGCAAGGAGCGGTGGACCGTGCAGGAGTGATTATCCCGGCACAAGTAACGATAAAACAGGTGAGAATCCTGTTCGCCGAAAGCCTAAGGTTTCCTGGGGAAGGCAAGTCCGCCCAGGGTTAGTCGGCCCCTTACCCGAGGTCGAAAGACGTAGGGGATGGACAGCAGGTCAACATTCCTGCACCACCATTGTCAGCGATGGGGGGACGCGGCTTTGAAGGTCAGCGAGCTGATAGTGCCTCGTGAGGGCCCGAGGGGCGCTGTAGGTAAATCCGCAGCAACAAGCCCCGGAGGCTGGACGTGATCCGCCTACGGGCGGAAGAAGTGATTGGATAAGTCGCCCAGAAAAGCCTCTAAGCATATGTCAATGGTGACCGTACTAAAACCGACACAGGTAGGCAGGGTGAGTATCCCAAGGCGCGCGAGAGAACCGTCGGGAAGGAACTCGGCAAATTGACCCCGTAAGTTCGCGATAAGGGGTGCCGCTGGTCGTGATCCACCTTGCGTGGTGAGCGAACGGCGGCCGCAGAGAAATGGGTCTGGCAACTGTTTACCAAAAACACAGGTCTCTGCCAACACCATAAGGTGGATGTATAGAGACTGACGCCTGCCCGATGCCGGAAGGTCAAGGGGAAGGGTTAGTTCTCCCGATTCTCGGGAGAGCGAAGCTCATAACCGAAGCCCCGGTGAATGGCGGCCGTAACTATAACGGCCCTAAGGTAGCGAAGTTCCTTGTCGGGTAAGTTCCGACCTGCATGAATGGCGTAATGACTGGACCACTGTCTCCCCGACGGACTCGGCGAACCTGTAGCCGCGGTGAAGATGCCGCGTACCCGCACCAAGACGGAAAGACCCCGTGAAGCTTTACTGCAGGCTAATATTGGGTTTTAGCCTGGCATGCGTAGCATAGGTGGGAGGCGTTGAAGCCTTGCTTTTGGGCGAGGCGGAGCCAACAGTGAAATACCACTCTTGCCATGTTGACATCCTAACTGCGTGCCGTTATCCGGTCGCAGGACAGTGTTAGTCGGGCAGTTTGACTGGGGCGGTCTCCTCCCAAAGAGTAACGGAGGAGTGCAAAGGCACCCTCAGCACGGTTGGCAATCGTGCGTAGAGCGCAAAGGTACAAGGGTGCTTGACTGCGAGGCCCATAAGCCGAGCAGATGTGAAAGCAGGCCTTAGTGACCCAACGGTCCCGTGTGGAAGGGCCGCTGATCAACAGATAAAAGCTACTCCGGGGATAACAGGCTTATCTCCCCTAAGAGTCCACATCGCCGGGGAGGTTTGGCACCTCGATGTCGGCTCATCGCATCCTGGGGGTGAAGGCGCTCCCAAGGGTTCGGCTGTCCGCCGATTAAAGCGGTACGTGAGCTGGGTTCAGACCGTCGTGAGACAGGTCGGTCCCTATCTGGTGTGGGTGTAGGATACCTGAGGAGAGCTCTCCCTAGTACGAGAGGACTGGGAGGGACGGACCCCTGGTGTTCCGGTTATCCTGCTAAGGGTACAGCCGGGTAGCTAAGTCCGGATGAGATAAGCGCTGAAAGCATATAAGCGCGAAGCCAACTCCAAAACTAGGTATCCCCATGAGCCTCCTGGCAGACCACCAGGTTGATAGGCCGGGTGTGTAAGTGCAGCAATGCACTCAGCTAACCGGTACTAATCAGGCCATCGGCTTGACCATAATTGCGCCCCTCCGACTACGCGCAAAGACGACAGCCACAAATTACAGAAGCCGGTCACTGTCACAAACTACGGAATCTCGTGAGATTGTCGAACGAGATTCGTAGATTAGTGACTGTCACCGTGTAATGACTGTCGCCAAACCAAATGCCCCACGCACGATCAAAAAACCTCTGTATAAATGCGTCCAGAACCGCCAGGAAAAACACCAGAAAATATAATAGGCAAGCAGACAGCGGGAAAGTAGGCCGACGAAGTCGGCCTACTGTTACCCGTTGCCGGTTGCCTGTAGTTAAGGAAATTCCCGGTGCCCATAGCGGCGGGGCCACACCAGTTCCCATTCCGAACACGACGGTTAAGCCCGCTGCGGCGATGATACTGCAATCGCGGGAAAGTAGCTCAGCGCCGGGATATGAAAAAACGCCCCGAGAAATCGGGGCTTTTTTCGTAGCAAATAACCAGTAGCAGGTAGTAACTACCCCCTATTATATGATTATACGTCCTATATGTCCCATCCGTCCCATCGTCCTATTAGTCGTATCCGTCGTATCCGTCCTATCCGTCCCATCGTCCTATTAGTCGTATCCGTCCTATCCGTCCTATCCGTCCCATCGTCCTATTAGTCGTATCCGTCCTATCCGTCCCATCCGACACAGATAAACACTGATACCTCTGACTTTTTCTATCCACAGATTACGCAGATTCCCTGAAACTTGAAAGCATTATTCCTGCCG
>QNAH01000439.1 GCA_003641425.1 Candidatus Zixiibacteriota bacterium | reverse complement strand
AGGTGGCACGTGAGGACGAGTTGCACAGGGCGAAGAATTATGCCTTCGACCTCCTCGTCTGCCGGGATTACACGGCCCGCCAGATGACCAGAAAGCTGGCGAGCAAAGGGTTCTCCATCGAGGCCATCAACACGACGATCGATGCCCTCAAAAGAATGGGTTATATCAGGGATGAACGATATGCCCGAAACTGGGTCTCGTCCAGGCTCAGAAACAATCCGAGGGGGAGATCGCTTCTCAAGGCCGAGCTGCTCAGAAGGGGGATAGACAAATCCACAGTCGATAGGGTCCTGGATGAGATAGATGAGTCCACCGAATATCAGGCTGCTCTCAAAGCCGCCAGGGCTCAGGTGAGAAAGCATTATTCCAAACTCAATAAGGTCGTGGCCAGGAGAAGGCTTTACGGCTTCCTGACAAGACGTGGCTTTGAGCTTGAGCTGGTGAAAAAAGTCATCGATGAGGTCCTGGAGGAAGAGGAGGAATGAAGGGAAACGAGGTCAGATCGAGCTTCCTTGATTTTTTCAGATCAAAAGGACATACGATCGTCCCGAGCGACTCGCTCATACCGGCAAACGATCCGACTCTGCTTTTCACAAACGCGGGGATGAATCAGTTTAAGGATGTCTTCCTCGGCACGGGGAAACGGAGCTACAGGCGAGCCGCGAACTCGCAGAAGTGCATCCGCGTCAGTGGGAAGCATAACGATCTGGAACAAGTGGGACACGACACCTATCATCACACCTTCTTTGAGATGCTCGGCAACTGGTCCTTCGGGGATTACTACAAGAGGGAGGCGATCCAGTTCGCGTGGGAGCTGTTGACGGAGGTGTGGAAGATACCCAAGGAGAAGCTCTGGGCAACTGTCTATGAGGAGGACGATGAATCGGAGGAATACTGGTATCAGGAGACCGATATCCTGAAAGGCAGGGTGCTCAGGTTCGGCGCGGAGGACAACTTCTGGGAGATGGGTGAGACGGGTCCCTGCGGGCCGTGCTCCGAGATCCACATAGATCTCGGCCCTGACGCCTGTCAGAATGACGATCCAGACCACGTGTGCGGTGTCAATACCGGATGTCCAAGATTCGTTGAGCTTTGGAACCTCGTCTTCATGCAGTATAATCGAAACGAGAGGGGCGAACTCGAACCGCTGCCTGAAAGGCACGTGGACACGGGAATGGGGCTCGAAAGGATTGTTGCCGTGTTGCAGGATAGACGGGATGATTATCTCACCGATCTCTTCATGCCGATTGTGGAGATGATCTGTGAATTAAGCGGATATGAGTATCACAGCGACAGCCGGGGCACGCCGCATCGCGTTCTGGCCGATCACTCCAGATGCGCGGCCTTCGCCATCGCCGATGGGGTCATGCCGTCCAACGAAGGGCGCGGATACGTGATCAGACGGATCATCCGACGTGCTATCCTTTACGGCAAGAGGATCGGTATGGATAAACCCTTCATATGGAGATTGGTCGAGCCGATTCAACTCATCATGGGTGATGCCTATCCCGAGGTGCGGGAACGAAGGGAGTTTATAGAAAGGATCATCAGATCCGAGGAGGAGAGGTTCCACAGAACCCTGGACAGAGGGTTGGAGATCCTGGAGGAGGAGCTGGAGAGGCTTAAAGCTGAAGGCGAAAAGGTCATACCGGGCAGGAAGGCGTTTGAATTATATGACACCTACGGTTTCCCCCTGGATCTGACACAGCTCATAGCGCGTGAAAGGGGTTTTGTGGTGGACGAGATGGGCTTTAGAAGGGCGATGGACGAACAGAGAGAGAGAGGACGCGCGTCATGGCGGGGGGATGTGGATTACACAAAGGCCTCAGTTTACGCCGACGTGCTCAAGGAGTTCGGCCCAACACAGTTCATCGGGTATGAAACCCTCAACGCGACGGCAAAAGTTGTGGCGCTTATACGTTCAGGCGAGATGATCTCCTCGGCTTCCAAGGGAGAGGAGGTGGAGGTCGTCCTCGATAGAACCCCGTTCTACGGCGAGGCAGGAGGACAGGTGGGCGATAAGGGGAGGATGAGCTCCGAGAGAGCTGTCATCGAAGTGATCGATGCCTTCAGGCCGTCGCCCGATCTCATCGTTCATAGATGCAGGATTCTCGAAGGTGAACTCTTGGTCGGAGATGAGGTTAAGGCACAGGTTAACGAGTGGGACCGTTTGGAGACCGCCAGGGCTCACACCGCCACCCATCTGTTGCACGCCGCCCTGCGTAAGGTTCTGGGCGAGCACGCGAGGCAGTCCGGATCGCTCGTCGAGCCCGGAAGGCTGAGGTTCGACTTCTCGCATTACGAAGCCCCATCCCAGGAGGAGCTCTTCGAGATCGAAAGGACGGTCAACCGATGGATAATGCAGGATATGCCGGTGAACGCCAGTGTGATGAGGTTGGAGGAGGCGAGGGAGAAAGGCGCTATAGCCTTGTCCGGCGAGAAATACGGGGAGATAGTCAGGGTTATAACCATAGGGAACATAAGCTCTGAACTCTGTGGCGGAACCCACCTCAGCCGGACGGGACAGATAGGGCTCTTTAAGATCGTCTCCGAGGGAAGCATCGCCGCCGGAATCAGACGCATCGAGGCCGTCGTGGGTGAAAAGGCGTATCTGCTGCAACGGGAGATCGATCTCGAGCTCGGCAGATTAGCTGAGCTCCTGAAAGTCAAGCGCGAAGAGGTGGTCGGGAGAGT
>QNAH01000438.1 GCA_003641425.1 Candidatus Zixiibacteriota bacterium | reverse complement strand
CAATGTTTCGCTTGTGGGTGAACTGATCACGCCGATCGCGATGGAGAAAGAGCTTCGTTTCGCGATTCGTGAAGGCGGCCGGACGGTCGGCGCCGGAGTTATCGCGGATATTATTGAGTAAAGCATTTTTGACAAAAGGTTAAATTAAGGTATGAATGGCCAGAAAATAAGAATCAAGCTGAAAGCGTACGATCACTATTCGCTGGATAAGTCAACCAAGGAAATTGCAAGGACTGTCTTGCGTACCGGCGCTCGTATCGCGGGGCCCATTCCTCTTCCGACTAAGCGCACCGTATATACGGTGTTGCGTTCGCCGCACGTCGATAAAAAGTCGCGTGAGCAATTCGAAACCAGGATTCACAAGCGCCTGATTGATATTTACGAATCGACCCCTCAGACTGTTGATGCATTGATGAAGCTTGATTTACCGGCCGGTGTTGATGTTGAGATCAAGACTTGATGGTGGTATACTGATGAAAGAAATTATTGGCAAAAAGCTTGGAATGACGCGAGTCTTTGGTGATGATGGACAGGCGATCCCGGTATCTGTTATCGAAGCCGGTCCCTGTGTAGTGGTTGCCAAAAGGACTGCGGAAAAAGATGGTTACGAGGCGCTGCAGGTCAGTTACGGTGAAAAGCGGAAGAAGCTTATCAACAAGCCGGAAACGGGTCATTTCGAGAAAGGCGGCGTTGAACCGGTTCGTTATCTGCGGGAGATTTCCAACAATGACGAGCTGAACGTCGGCGACCAGATAAAAGTAGATATCTTTAAAAAAGGTGAAAAGGTCGATGTAACGGGTGTCTCCAAGGGGCTGGGGTTCCAGGGGGTCATGCGTCGTCACGGTTTTTCCGGCGCGCAGAAAACACACGGTCAGTCAGATCGGATGCGGGCGCCGGGTTCGATCGGCCAGTCTTCGTACCCTTCCCGTGTATTCAAAGGAATGCGCATGGCAGGCAAAATGGGCAAGGACAGGGTTACCGTACTGAATCTTGAGGTTGTCCAGGTTATCGAAGACCAGAACCTTATTTTGGTACGCGGAGCGGTCCCCGGTAAGAAGGGCACTCTCCTCAGTATTAGAAAGACAAACAGGCAGTGGTAGAATGGCGGTAAATATGGAAGTTAAGATTTACAATAAAGAAGGCGCCGAGGCGGGGACGGTAACATTGAATGAGGCCGTGTTTGGACTCGAGCCGAATCCGGTGCTGGTTCATCAGTACATCGTCAACTACCTGGCCAATCAGCGTCAGGGAACCGCCAGTGCCAAGGGCCGTACCGATGTGGCGGGGGGAGGTGCCAAACCGTGGCGTCAGAAGGGAACGGGCCGTGCCCGCGCCGGAACCAGACGGTCTCCGCTCTGGAAGGGGGGCGGAATAATTTTTGGGCCCGAGCCGCGCTGCTATTATAAGAAGTTCCCCCGTAAAATGAAGCGTCTGGCTCTTCTTTCCGCCTTTTCCGATAAGGCCCGGAGTGAAAAGCTGATGGTGGTGGATGATCTGTCCATGGGCGAGATCAAAACCAAGGCGGTTGCGGTCATTCTGGACAAGCTGGGACTGGCGAGGCAGAAATGTCTTATTCTCGATGAGGGAAAAAATGACAATCTTACTATGTCTGTCAGAAATATGCAAAAAGTGAACTATTCTCGGGCGCCTCTTGCAAATGCTTATGATATTGTCAATGCCGATGTCCTGCTGATAACCAAGGCGGGCCTGGAAAAGATCGAGGAGGTATTTGCGTAATGAAGGACCCGAGAGACGTGCTGCAGCTTCACTTGATGACGGAAAAATCGCTGACCCTGAAAGAGTCCGGCAATGCCTATGTGTTTCGCGTTAATCGCAAGGCCAATAAACTTCAGATAAGGGAAGCGGTCGAAAAGGCTTTTAATGTCAAGGTTGAAAAGGTCCATACGATGGTGGTCCCGGGCAAACCGAAGCGTCTGGGTATGTATGCCGGGCGGACAGGCGCCTGGAAAAAAGCGGTTGTGACGCTTAAAGCGGATCAGAAGATCGCGGACTTTGAGAATATCTAAGACAGGGAATATGAATTATCATGGGCGTAAAGAAATTTAAACCGATTACTCCTTCACAACGTTTCAGGACGGTATCGACTTTTGAGGAGATAACTTCTATTGTCCCTGAAAGGGCTTTGTTGAAGCCGCTGAAAAAGAGCGGCGGAAGAAATAACAAGGGCCGCATAACGTCCCGTCACCGCGGCGGCGGACACAAGCGTCATTACAGAATTATTGATTTCAAACGTGATAAGCGTGATATTCCGGCCCGAGTGGCGTCGATCGAATATGATCCGAACCGTTCGTCTTTTATTGCCTTGTTGCACTATATCGATGGTGAGAAGAGGTATATTTTGGCTCCGGATGGACTGAAAGTGAATGATTCGCTAATGGCCGGCGAAAAAGCCGAAATCAGAACCGGTAATTCACTTCCGGTTGGCCTGATGCCGCTGGGAACGTTTTTGCACAATGTCGAGATGTTTCCGGGGCGCGGGGGCATTATCGCCCGAAGCGCCGGCACCTATGTCCAGCTCGTGGCCAAAGAGGGTGAGTTCGCCCATCTTAAAATGCCCTCGGGCGAGGTTCGGCTGGTCAAACAGGCCTGTTACGGTACTGTCGGGACGGTCGGAAACACTGACCATAAAAATCTTTCCTGGGGTAAAGCGGGTGCGTCCCGCTGGCGCGGCCGGCGACCTCATGT
>QNAH01000437.1 GCA_003641425.1 Candidatus Zixiibacteriota bacterium | reverse complement strand
TTCCCAGATCGGCCAGCAAGATCAAGGAGCCGCAAGAAAATGGCCGCAGTCGTAGTTCAACTACGTCGAGGACCATTTTCGCAGCGGCGACGCGGAGATTGCGGCCGAGGTGGGAAATCCGGGCCGGTCGGGCTGGTTCACCTTATCGTAGCTCGCCGGCCGGCCAGCGTGAACGTCAGCGGCCAGATTTCTGTTGACTCGGGCGGACATAGATAGTCCTGTTAAATCATGAAAGCGATACGAATGATTCTCGTCGTGATTTTCAGCGCCCTGGCGCTTAGTTGTGGGTCGCCCGGCAGCGGTTGCAGCGACGACGACGGCGACGGATACGGAACGGGAGACGGCTGCCGGGGGCCGGACTGCAACGACGACGACCCGAGCTGTCACGCGGGGGATTGCTGCGCAGGCCCGGTCTGCACCGACGCAGACAATGATGGCTACGGGGACCATTGCGACCCGGGGCCGGACTGCAACGACGACGATCCAACCTGTTGGCAAGGGGAGTGCTGCCAGACGCCCGTCGCGGAGCTCGAGATCTACCTTCTCGACATCTGGGCCCAGCCGCTTCCCGAGGGTCGGACCACGTTCTCCATCGCCCACGCCGGGGCCTCCGTGGACCACACCGGCTACCCCGTGGTCGAGGTGCCGCTGCACGATCCGGGCTCTTACGACATCTCCGTGTCTTCTGAAGAACACGAGCCGTTGTCGTTCGGCGTGATCTGGGACGGAACCGACGAGCCGGGCGGGCTGGCGTTGTCGGCCGGTGCCGGTACGGAAGGACACGGGCTGTCTCTGAGCCATCACTCCAGGAGCACCGGTGATTCGATAGTGACCGTTCACACCGTCTACGTCGGCCTGCGGCACAAGTGGTTTTCCGCCCAGGGTCGCCCGGCCCGGCGGGGAAACGACGTAACGCTGTTCATCAACGGCGAAGAAGCCTGGGCCGCCGTATACTCCGACCTGGCAGAGGCCAGTCTGGCGGTGAACATCGCCTCTTGGTGGTGGATGTCCGATTTCGAGCTGGTTCGTCCGTGGGACACGCACCCTTACCTGACCGAAGAGCAACGATGGGCAAACACCATCATGGGAGTCCTGGAAACCAGTCCGGCGCACATAAGAATTCTGGTGGGCGAGTTCTGGGGATCGCACGATGTCCTGGATTTCCTGACCAGCGACGACTTGCTGCGCAGCTTCGCCGAAACCGCCGGGGACGGGTTCGAGTTCCTGGGGGTCGGCAACGAGACGTCCGGCAAGTTCGAGTGGGCGTTGACACCGTTCCTGTTTGCCGACCGCGTTCGAGAAAACTTCCCGGAAACCTCCGGTCGTTCTTTTGTACCGGAAGAACAAATCCGCTCCAGGATTCCGCCCTATCAGGTAGACATGACCGACTGGCCCCTCATGGAGGTCGAGTTCCAGATCGCCTCCTGGCACCAGAAGTTCATGACCATCGACCATGAAGTGGCCTTCATCGGCGGCATGAACGTCAAGTCCACGGATTGGGATTCACGGCAGCACCTGGTGTTCGATCACCGTCGCATGAACTACGACGCCAGCACCGGCGATCGTGAAGCCGTCATGGCCAAGGAACGGGAAAGCGATCTCGGGCCGCGCCGAGACTACATGCTGCGCGTGGAGGGTCCCACCGTGCAAGACGCAGCGGAAGTTTTCCGGCGCCGATGGAGCCAGGCCATTGCCGATGGCGTGAATTACGCCGACAGGTGCACCGAGTTTGCGGTGGAGAGAGACATTTCCGCGCGCCCGGCCAATCGACAGGTCCAGGTGACCACCACCATGCCGGAACCCTTCTGGGAGCACTCCATCGCAGAGACCTGGTTCAATGCCATAGCGAACGCCGAGCACTACATATACGTAGAAGACCAGTACTGGAGGATTCCGCTGCTGGTAGACGCCATATCGAAGCGAATGCGCGAAGTTCCCGACCTCAAGCTCATCGTCATCACCAAACCGGTCGACGAATGGCTCGATCCCGGCTGCGAGTGGACCTACCGCACGCACCAGCAGCTTCTGAACGAGTTCGGCACGAGCCGCTACCGCACCTACCAGCTACGAACGTTCGACCACGTCGTCACCTGGGGAATAGACGAGACCGAGTCGCGCTTCCTCGACATCGACACCCACTCCAAGATGCTGATCGTGGACGACGAGTTCATGAGCGTGGGCTCCTGCAACAAGAACAACCGCGGCATCATCTACGAGGGAGAGCTCAACGCCGCAATCCTGGACGCGGAGTGGGTTGGCGGACAGCGTCGCCAGATCCTCGAGAGCATCCTGCCGGACGACGTCTCCGTCGGCGACGACGTGGATGTCTGGTGGCGGCAGCTCGAAGAAGCGGCGGCATACAACGACGCGGTATACCAACGATGGGCCGATGAAGGGTGGGACATCGACAACGGGGATGGAAGCGGTCCTGTCGCCGAAGAATACCTCCCCCGTGGCTTTATCTACACGCTATCCATGGGCGACGTAGAAGACTGCTTTCTGGAAGGGGTGGGGCCCGACATGACCTTCTGGAACCCGCCGGCGTTCGGCGACTGAACAACCGTTCTTGAGGAAACCACCGAAACCACCGGGGACAGGCCCGCCGGCTTCGGGGACAGGCCCGCACGACCGTGGACGAGGGCGCCGAGGAGATTGTCATCACCGCCGAGCGCCCCCTCAGCGCCAGTTCCGACCAGACAGTCAGGGGCCG
>QNAH01000436.1 GCA_003641425.1 Candidatus Zixiibacteriota bacterium | reverse complement strand
GCTTTTCCTTTATCTCTCTTTTCATCTCCCGAACAAGGTTCTCGACCGTGCCGAATATGCGGTGACAACCGGTTATATCCAGAAAAGCCTCATCGACCGAAAACGGCTCGACTATCGGTGAATAATTGCTGAATATTTTTTGAAGCAAAGCCGAGGTGTACACGTATCCGCGCATCGTTCCCGGTATCAATACCGCGTTTGGACACAGCTTTAGCGCCTGGGTTATCGGCATCCCCGAATGCACCCCGTATTTTCGGGCCTCGTACGAGCAGGTCGAGGCCACCGAGCGATGCCCCGGCAGACCGCCGACAATGACCGGCTTGTCCTTCAGATGGGGACAGTTACGCATCTCGAAAGCCGCGAAAAAAGCGTCCATATCGACATGCATGATGACCCTTTTCCAGCCTCTTGTTCGATCTACTCCACCCATATCTTGCTTATTATCCAGCTTGTCTGACGTTCATCGAAAGTCAGTTGAAAGAAATTCGACGAGGTGTCCACTACCGCGTAATGGTGCACCTTGTAGGCGCCAATATCGGTTTTCCAGTCGCCGGTCACCTCGCTGACTTTGTACACCCGGTCGTTCCAGCGAAAGCGTACCGGCTTCATCTTGTGGTTTTCGAACAGCGCCACCACCTCGATCGGCTCATCCATATCCTGATACATCTATCTCAAACCTCTGCTTATTCGCGCAATAATTTTCATAATCTCATACAGTAGGAATTCTCACCTTTACTCAAAATTCTCAATTGTGATCGGTGGGTCCTCAGACCCACCGCCGGCAAGTTCCGGTTACAACTCCTTGTAGGTCAGGAGTCTTGCACTCCTGACAATATAAAATCCTTGAAGCTCTCCAAGTGTTGCCTTACATCGGATAATGAGTCTATCAATCCTAAATTGAACTCGTCAATAACTAACTCAACGATCAATAAATACATCCTTACAGCTTGAATAATTGTTACAGGAATGTCATCTTCTCTTGAGATATTAGGGTCAAAACTGAAATTTTGAAAATTGAAATATTCTGGGATATCTTTTACAGAAGCATGAATAGGTATACAATGCAATTTGTAAGGTATAATTTCAGCAGGCATTCCACATTTCACGGCCATTTTCTCAAAGCCCAGTCCAGACCAATTATGCAAAAATTTACCTGTCTCCTCTCCATTTTTATCTAATCCATAAAATTTCTTGGCTTCATTATATGCTTTTTCGATATCAGGCCCCAGCTTTTTATATTTTTTAACAAACTTATCGTTAGAAACCGGTCGAAAATTTTTATTCACTAATTTTTTCCACCAATCATAATCTATAAGAGCGGCGTGATGCCAATATTTTTCTATTCTATCATCAATATCCTGCGATATATATTTTAAGGTTACCGTCAATTCTATAAGTTTCCTTACCAGAGATTCAGCATCACCTACTAATCCTTCATTACATAGGTACATTATTGAAAGAAACGAATTCTGAGCTTTATAAAAATTTACGCCTAAGATAATTTGGTATTTCGAGAGCTGGTCTTGTTTTAATTTTAAGGCTTCTAATGCAGGTATTACCACATTATTACTTAATTCAAAACATTCATCAGCCAATTCAAAAAAATCTTTGTATTTCTTATGCAACTGTTGATTCAATGTAATACACATCGGTCCCATCATCGCACCTTATTATGGTTATTTATTGAAATATCTTTTTTCATTCCCCAAACTCACCTTTTAAATCCATCGACTTTTTCACACCCCAATCTGCCGGATAGAACCCATCTTTCAAATATTTGTGTATAGAAGTATTTTTGTAACCAAAAGGGCTCTTAACCAATCCGTGCTTAACAGGATTATAATGTATATAATCAATATGCCTGTTCATATCTCTCTGGTCGCGAATAACATGATCCCAAAACCGGTTTTGCCAAATCCGTCCACTTCGCAACCCATTGATAGACCTATAAGAACCAGCAAATTTTAATTTTATTCTCTTCATTATCTCAGAAAGATTACTTTCAAAAGGACGAATTATCAAATGAAAATGGTCGGGAATTATAACCCACGCCTTTAATTCGAATGATATTTGATTCTTTACAAAATTAAAAGCCTCCCATAATTCATTTTCATATTCAATAAGAACCGGCATTCGCGCATAGGTGACACACGTCACAAAATACGTATATCCATTTTCATAATAGCGGCGTAAATTCGACATTTCAAGACCTTGACATCAAATATAGGTTTTTAATAATGTCAGGAGCACAAGGCTTCTGACCTTCATCTCTTTACTTTTTCTCAAGATGTCAGGAGCGCAAGGCTCCTGACCTACAACTTTCTCTGAACCCGCAGATCACGGCTTCCCCTTCTCACATCACCCGCCCCAATAACCGCACCACCGCATCGAAACTGACCGGCATCAATAATATCAAAAACATCCAGACCAAGACCCTCTTCACGGCAACCTCCGCATCAACCCGACCACCTTCCCGGCAATCCGAAACTGCGGCGAGCGGCGATCCACCACAATCGGTTCATACGCCTCGTTCTCCGGTTGAAGAATGATCTTCCCGCTTTTCGGCTGATACCGCTTGACCGTCGCCTCCTCGCCGATAACAGCCACCACGATATCCCCCGGTTCGGCATTTTTCTGCTTCTTGACCAATACATAATCACCGTCGAAAATCCCGGCGTTGATCATCGAATCACCCTGCACGCGAAGCGTGAAGGTTTCG
>QNAH01000435.1 GCA_003641425.1 Candidatus Zixiibacteriota bacterium | reverse complement strand
ATCTTTCATTTCGGGAATAACGTCGGTGTCGCCGGCATGGTAATAGCGGATATCGTCGATTGTCAGGATATAGCCGACATTACCGGCGCTTTTGGGGTGAAAATCCTTGTTTGTGTTATAGGAAGGCACCGCCCGGACAGCGATGTTGCCGAAATTCAGGGTTTCGCCGATTTCTATCTTGCGGACGTCGCCGCGCAAGGATTTCTGCACCGCGGCCGGCATTACTAAAATAGTGTTATCGGTGCGGATTTTATCTATATCCGCCTCCGAAAGATGGTCGTAATGGTCATGAGTAATCAGTATCAGATCGGCTTTTTCAGGATTCCCTTTTAACTGGTAGGGATCGATATAAACGATCTTTCCGGCTTTGAACAGCAGGGTTGCATGTCCCAGCCATTTGACATTGGATAGCATATTTACCTCCTGACTTGAAATGTTCATACCGATATTTACAAAATAATTGCTGTTGTCGCAAGTCTGTTTCTGTTTTTATTTATTGACAAATATTCTAACTTTTATCCGGAAATTGCTCCGAAACGATTATTTTTAAAATGGAAATGTCAATGCGTCGATCCGAACCGAAAGAGTATATTAAAGTCCTGTCCAACACCAAAAAACTGGCTGTTATTATCATCGTAATCTTTCTGAATCTGGGTATTTTTGTAGTTGGAAGAATATATATTAATCCCTATCTGTCGCGGAAACCCTGCGCGGTATGCGGTCGCCCGAACACGAAGGCGGTCAACACTCTCTGGCAGTATGAAGTCAAAGTGCTGCCCTATTGTAAAGACGTCAAACTCTGGTACTGCAAGCGGCATATCAGGAACGCGCCGGAGATAGTGAAAGAGATACCCTCGGCCAAAGATACGATAGCCAAGCGTTATGTACAGGCGGTGATCGGCGGCGTTTTGCAGATGGTGACATTCTTATATGCGCTGATTCTCCTGCGTTTTGATATAAAGTGGTTTTTTATGAGCCCGCTGCTGATTGGGCTGGCTTTTCTGATTGGCAATACGACCTCATCGCTGAGTCTGACGCTGCTGTTCGGATCGATTGCGGCGGTTCCGGGCCTGCTCTTTTATATCTGGCTGAAACAGGGCAATATCTGAAAGACGGGAGGCTGTTTTGAACCTTGATTATATATTCCGGCGCCGCCGGCCATAGTTGTCTGTGGCGATAGGAATGTTTCACCGAAACGCTGGGATCAGGATTGCGCCGCCGCGACGGAAAATGTTCTGCTGGCATTGCCGGAGCTGGAACTGGGCGGAGTCTGGATCGGGTATCATCCCCGCGGTGAAAGCGAGGATTTTTTGAAAGATCTGATCCCGGTTCCGGACAACATTAAAATTTTCAGCCTGATAGCGGTCGGCTATCCCAATGAACAAAAGACTTTACGTTCTCAATACGAGAATGTTAAGATACATTATGAAAAATGGTAAAACATTATCGGAAAGGATATTATGAATAGAGCAGAGATAGTCATTATCGGCGCCGGTTCCGTGGGACTGTCCATTACCCGACGTCTGTCGCAGCTGAAGAAAGAGATTGTATTGCTGGAGCGACACAGCACCTTCGGGCAGGATACCTCGACGCGCAACAGCGAAGTCATTCACGGCGGCATGTACTACCCTACCGACAGTCTGAAGACCAGGCTCTGTGTGGACGGCAATCGCATGCTGTATGAAATCTGTGCCAAACACAATATTCCTCACCGCAAAACCGGCAAGCTGATCATTGCCAACACCGCTGAGGAGCACGCTAATATCGAGGAAATATATCGTCAGGGACAGATCAACGGGGTGCCGAATCTGCGGATCATTGAAGAAAAGGAAATTCGGAAGCTGGAACCTCATGTGCAGGCGAAGTGGGCGCTGCTCAGCCCCGAATCGGGGATTCTGGACGCCACCGCGCTGATGGGTTTTTTCGAGCAGGATGCCCTGGCCAACGGCGCGTCAATTCGTTATGATCACGAAGTCATCGGTCTGGAAAAGTTGGCCGACGCCTATAAAGTGATTGTCCGCCGGCAAAACGGCAAGATCGATGAGATCACCACAGACATTGTCATTAACGCCGCCGGGCTGTATGCGGATAAAATATCGGAAATGCTCGGTCTTGATATCCAAAAAAACCGATATCGGATTTACTGGGTCAAAGGCGAATATTTCGATATTAACAAACGCCACAGCGGCAAAATAACCCATCTGATTTACCCGACGCCGACACCTGTCAGTCTGGGGATTCACGTGCGCCTGCGTCTCGACGGCTCTTTCGCCTTGGGACCCAATGCCATCTATGTGGACGAGATTAACTACGATGTCGATCCGGCGCATGTAGATGAATTTTTCAGCGATGCGCAGGAGTATCTGCCCTTTCTGGAAAAATCGGATCTGACGCCCGACATGGCCGGTATCCGGGCCAAACTCCAGGCTGAAGGAGAACCGGTGCGGGATTTTGTGATCCGGCACGAAGCGGATAAGGGATTACCCGGATTTATCAATCTGGTAGGCATCGATTCCCCCGCCCTGACCGCCTGTCCGGCGATTGCGAAAGAGGTAGCGGAAATATACCGGAATTTATAGAATTAATCGCAGAATGGATTGAATACAGGGGTATGGCAATCATGCCCTTTTTTTCAAACGACTCCTATTCCAGCACAACACTGCCACCGAAAAGCAACAGGATTTTCCAAGATATTTTTACTACCCATATACAGAAAGATATTACTCTCT
>QNAH01000434.1 GCA_003641425.1 Candidatus Zixiibacteriota bacterium | reverse complement strand
CCTCCACCTCCCCCACCCTCTCCAGCCAGCTTATCCTGCGTTTGGTGACGGGGTGAATCACGTTCATCCGTCTGAAAACCCATAGTTTTGTCCCCGGCTTGATCCATTTGACACCGTCCGAGGTCAGATCGGCGTAAAGATAGCTTTGCGTCCGCGAGACGCTTCTCACGAGGTTGTGTGTCCGTTGTCTGAGGACATCCCCGACCTGTATCGGCCTGAGTGAGTTTATAACTCTTCCCGTCGAGAACCTATCCTGGACCTCCTCCACTAAGATCCCAGCCGCCCTGACTTCTCTCTCATACTCCTCACCCGTTTGGGGATTCTTCATCCTCTCCGTCTGATAGACGTCCATTACCTCTCCAGGTAGTATCCCTGCCTCCCGTCCCCTATCTATTGTCACCGATTGATCCTTTATGGCGGCTATTCGGCCGTCGATCTGGGCCGATGAGATAAGAATCGATAAGATCGCTATCGCGCTCCAAACCATCTCACACCTCCGATCCTCACGGCCATCCCCATATCGTCTTCACACTCAGTGGTGATAAACGCCGATATCCTGGAATTTGATGATCCCATCTGGTGTCTCAACAGATATCCCACGACGATCGCTCCTGCCAGGATCGCTGAAACCCTCGCCTTTGTTATCTCCCTGTTATAGGCGTTTCTATATCGAGATATATCCTCCGGATCTCTGGCTGAGGCGTATCTATCGTATTGGACGCTCGCCGAGTGATTGAAGTAGAGGGCAGCGACGGCGAGAAACAATCCACCTCCGTAGGCCCACCATCGGGTTGAGTCTGAATAGCGAGGCACACCGTTTTTGTTCTCCTCCTTCGGTTTTGCCTGTGGGATGGCTATCGCCGCCTCACGTATCGGAGTTACCTCAGCCATATCACCGATCCGTATTCTCTCGTCCCTGGCTTTGCTGATGACCTTAAGCTTGGAGGCATAATCGTAGGTCTCCTCGACTTCACATCGTGCTACGCTAACCCTCAAGCCGCTGACCATTCGATAGATCTCGAATCTCATGCCTTTCCTCACCCCGTCCATATATCCCATATCCACATACACCCTATCGCCGTCTATCAGTATCACATATCTCTTATTTTCCTGAGCATATGTGGCAAGGGCAAGGAACAGGGCGATTAAAATCAGAATAAGCTTAGTTGCCCCTTTCACCTTCCATCCCCTCCCTCAATCTCGTGAGTTCCTCCATGAATTTCTCCGGGAACCCATCATCTGAAGGGTCAAGCTTTAAATCGGAATCCAGATTTTCAAGTGCCGAAACGGCTTCGGAATATCGTCCTAGGTAAAATCTGGATTCAGCAAGTATCAGATACCCTCTCTCGAGCGGTTTATAGGCGAACATGTGTTTTGGCTTTCCCTCCGAGAACATGGAGCTTAGCGTCTCATCGTTCGATACAGCCCACTCATAGACACCTACCGCCCATGCAGCCGCCGCCAATCCTAGAAGGGCGTCAGGTAAATCATTCTGGTTCTGAAGGGCGAGGCTGAACTCTGCAATGGCGATGATCGGATCACCTGATAACAGATTGCTCCATCCTATTCCGGCATGTCCCAGGGCAAAGGTGGGATCGATCTCCACGCTCTTCTGAAACCCCCCCAATGCCCCTTTGAAATCCCCCGAGTTGAATCTGTCTAGGCCATAGGCGAAGTATGCCTCCCCGGGCGATCCAGCTTCAGGATCAAACGGATTATTAAGCTCTTTTCCGCATGAGGAAACCATCAGAACAACCATGACGGTCAAAGCCCATCTCATATCTTTCATCGTCTCACCGCCAATTTACGCGAGATAACTTTTCCGATCCCATCAAGCGTCAGGATATAAACCCCATTCGCCACCTTCTCGCCGGAGCGGTCTCTGAGGTCCCAAACTGCCTCATGACCGTTCTCCGTCGTGTTAAACCTCTCGCTCTCCAGCGAGGCGATGAGCTTACCCGAGAGGGTAAACACCTTCACGCTGAATCTGTATGCGGCGAATCCGGGCACGACGGCTATGATCTTCACCGAATCGCCGCTCACCGGATTAGGAAAGACATCGAGCGAAGGGACGATCTTGCCCCCTGAGGAGTTATCGTTTCGGACAGATATGAGTTTGTCGAGATCGATCTCCACTTCATCCGTCTTGATGTTTCCGTTGACATCCTTCGCTGAGACACTGATCTTCACCCGCCCTGAAGCTTTTTGAGGGAGGATGAGCACCCCGCTCCATATCCTATCGGAGATCCGTTCCATCTTCACTTTTATCCCATCCTCAAGATCGGGTTCAACGGAAGGGGAGGAGATGAGGTTATTCGAGGGGATAACCGTTATGCGCAGCAGGTTCGGATTGACCGGATTGGGCGTGACGAACACTTTGAGAGATAGGGGTTGGCCGGTATTTCCCGGATTCCCTTCCGTGACGCTCACCTTCATCTGCGCCGAGGCGTTGTTCCCGTCCGGATCAGTTACTTCGATCGTCAGGCTGTCCCACCCGTTCGAGTCATCGGGCGCCGTTAGAGTTAAAGTGCCGGCTTCGTCGAGATTTACGTATCCCCTGTTGTTCCCCTTCACGGAGAGCTTAAGGGAATCGAAGGGCGTATCTTCATCCGAGATATATTTCCTCAGGTCGATCTCCATCGATTCGCCCTGTTTCAAGTTCACCTCCGGAAGCTGTGATATCTTTGGGGGTGAGGCGGCGTTCGGATCGTATACCCTGACCTTAACCTT
>QNAH01000433.1 GCA_003641425.1 Candidatus Zixiibacteriota bacterium | reverse complement strand
GCCTGTATGGCATGGTACCCGTTTTCTTCGTAAATACCGGTATTCCATATGTATGAATATGGATAATAATAATCGGTGAAGGTCAATTCGCCGTCGATATAAAATTGCACGGCATCGGTGTTAAGATCACTTCGTATAGCCAGGATAATTTGAACCTGACCGAAGACGACGGCGCTGTCGCCGGGCGATGTTATTTCTATCGCGGGTCCCGCTGATTTTAATATATCATCACCGGAGCACGACATCAGTGCAATGATGGCCACGACAATTGATATAAAAAGCAGGCTGTACAGTCGCATTAACCCGGTTGATTTCATTTTCCCTCCCCGGAAAAGAATGTTTTATTTAAATCGTATGTAAATATAGGATGTCACAGATCATTTTAAAATATAACGAATGACATTATATGCGTCAATTGTTATGTATTTGATAGATATATAAGGAGTAAAAAAGGCGGGATGTTTATATCCCGCCTACGTTTATATTTTATTATCGACCCATTAAAATCGCCGTATTGAGTGTCCATACGATATATACATACCCGTTCCAGCTGATAATCTGGGCAAAGCCGAGACCGGGGGCCAGGTAATAATCTCTCATCTGCTGAGTTCCATAACACCAGTGCAGGTAATGGCTACAATAATGCGACTCACCCATGACAGTGATTTTTTCCTCGACCGAGGCGACATAGACCGTGTCGAGAAGATCATCACCGCCGATATCGGTCTCGTAAAGGTCGCCCGGAAGCACCGGGTATTTGAAAAATATTTCACATTCCCCGGCTCCGAGAGATGAATCACAACTGGCCATATAAACACCGTCATCCTCGCGATAGGTCAGCCAGCCGAATGGGATGTGGGTACCTGATCTTTTGATATGCATCTGATACCAGATATCGTTATTGACGATGGCGCTGTCGCTGATATAGTACATCAGCGTATCGGAAAGAGTACCCCCGGAATAATAAGTGGTCTGGATTCCGCTCCAGACATTTCCGACGGCCAGTGGCAGGATCGGGCCGGCGGCGGCTGTTTCATCTCCGGGACCGGTGGCAGTGTCGTCATCACTGCAACCGACAAACAGCAGAAGTCCGAGCGCAATTAAAGTAAGGATAAGCTTAGACATCTCTCCCCTCCGCTTGAATATTTAGTTGTCTGAAAGTCTTAAATTCTAAATGATATACTGAGCCTAAAAAAATATATTCATATATTTAACGGATGTCAAGGTCACTTTGTTGCGATTAATAGTTATTAAGGGGCGAAAATTCAGATGTTACAATGGACCTTATCTGCCGAGATAGAATCGGCGGGCTCAAAAAAAGACTCGCCGAAGATGTTAAATATGTTCGAGTTCTCTATTTATCGCCAGAAATGCACCGAGGATGATGGAATTGACGGTATTGGCGACCGGATCGACCATGAAGGTCGATGCGACCGGTACTTCCCCGCCATAGATCATCCCGGCCGCTTCAACGCCGGCATACATCACCATAGCTTTGTATACACCGTTGGCTGTCTCCATGCTCGGCCCCACAAAAATATCGGCATCGCCGGCGACTTTCGAGGTGGTGATGCCTTTTGACCGGGCAACATCGGCATTGATTGCGACATCGAATGACAGCGGTCCATCGATAATGACATCTTTGATCTGCCCGCGGTCGGACATTTTGGCGATCGCCGCTTCTTCCATGGTCACCGGAACTGCCGGGTAAATCGCCTCGACCGCGGCCAGGAGGGCCGCTTTGGGTGATTCAACTCCCAGTTTTCGTGCCAGAGCGGCGGCGTTACGTGCAATACCGATTTTCACATTGGCACCAGATTCGGCATTGACAACGGCATCGGTTATGAACATGAGCTTATGATATTTCGGCGAATCGACCAGGCCGATATGTGAAATAATTTTCCCCTTCGAAGTAAAGCCTGATTCCGGCTGGAGAAGAATCTCGACCAGGTCGCGAGTTGCAATACTGCCTTTGAGAAGAAACCGCACTTCTCCATTGCGAGCAGCTTCTATCGCCTTCCGGGCGGCTTCGTCAGGCGAGGAAATATTTTTTATCTCAAAACTGCTGATATCGAGATTTTTCGCGGCGGCATTCTTCTTTATTTCATTTTCGGGGCCGAATAACACCGGCTGGATGAATCCACTATCGGCCGCTTGCACAGCCGCCTCGACACATTTCCCGCCGCGGGGATAAATAATCCCCATTTTTGGAATATCATGACCTGCGATTTTTTCTTTTGTTTCGGCTGCAAGTTCGTCAAATGATTTTATCATATTGTACCTCCCGCCACACCGGTCAACCGGTAATATTCAGCCACCAGGCAGGCAATTGAGACCGACGATTTTTTATTTTTGAGTGTGTCGGTCCGTGACACGAGACTTACCGGAACCCGGGCGCCGACAATCACGCCGGAAAAAACGGTATCGGCAAAATTGATGAGCGCCTTGGCAACAATGTTGCACTCCTCGATAGTGTCGGTCAAATAGATATCGGTATCGCCGGCAACCGGCCCCTCGATTCCTTTTAGCGCCGCGATTTCACCGGAGGTTGCAGAATCGAATGTAAGCGGCCCCTGGATAAGGACATCTTCAAGATTTAACTCCATTGCCCGTTTGATAAATTCCTGACACGAACGGGATGCGGGAACACTTTCGTACGTCCGGTCGACCGCCCCGGATAGCGCCACCCGGACCGGAGTCAGTCCCAGAGCCCGACTAACCAGCACAGCATTTTCCATG
>QNAH01000432.1 GCA_003641425.1 Candidatus Zixiibacteriota bacterium | reverse complement strand
CGTCATTTCTTAACTACCGTTACTGCAATCCAATCGCCGTCATGGTTGATGTTATACTTTAACATATCATATTCCGCCAGCATCTGAACAATCGGTTTTTCATCCTCGGTCAGAAGTCCCGAAAGGACAATTATCCCCCCCGGACTGACCGCTTCATGGATCTCTTCATACAGTTCCATAATCGTTTTTTTGATAATATTGGCTGTCAGAAAATCATACTTCCGACCCGTCGTTCCCTCCCTGGTCGAACCCTGAACGATCTCGACCCGATCTTCGACCTTGTTCAGCAGACAATTCTCATGCGAGTTTTGAACCGCTATCAGATCGATATCAGCCCCCATGATATTCGCCGCTCCCAGCTTGGCCGCCAGGACACAGAGAATACCCGAACCGCACCCGAGATCGAAATATGTATCGCCCGGCTTGAGATACTTCAGCATCTCCCTGATGCACAGCCTGGTGGATTCATGGCTCCCGGTCCCGAAGGCCATTCCCGGCTCGATTACAAGATTGATTTCGTGATGCGAAGAGGGATCGATCCACGGCGGTCTGATCCATACGCGGTCGATGGCGGTCGGCCTGACAGAATCCCGATAGGCTTGCACCCATTCTATATTGGCGATCTTTTTAGTCTTAATATCACCCTCGAGAAAACCCTCGTCACCACAGACTTCTTTGATATAATCCGCAATGATTTTTTTGAATTCGGGATGAGTCCCTTCGGCAATGTAGAATTTTATGCCGATTTCGGATCTGTCTTTTTCATCCTCCAAAATCAGCCCGCCCGCAAAGCGCTCGATAATTAGATTGCAGACCGCTTCGCTGATCTGGCTGTCGACGGTAAGACTGGCCTCGATATACTTCTCAGTTTTTTCGCGGCCGGTCATCATAACTATATTCCCAGGGTTTTCCTTAGTTTATCGAAAAAAGATTTGCTCGACTTCGGTGGAGTAAATGACGGTGACGAATCGAGTCTGCTCAGTAATTTTCTGTCCTCGTTCGACAATTTATTGGGCGTCCAGACCGTCACCTGCACCAGTTCATCTCCCTGACCGTGTGAATTGAGATGCGGAATACCTTTACCTCTCAAACGAAAAACCTTGCCCGTCTGGGTGCCCGCAGGAATTATCAACTTGTAGTCGCCATCAAGAGTCGGGACACTCAGTTCGCCCCCCAGAGCCGCCAGCGTAAACGAAATCGGCATCTGGCAGATCAGGTTATCACCCTGGCGGGTAAAAATATCATGCTCTTTCTCATAAAAAACGACGATCAGATCACCTGCCCGGCCCCGGTTGCGGGCGGCGTTACCCTTATTCTCGATCGTCATATAATTGCCCTCGGAAACACCCGGGGGCACCTTGACCGTGACTGTCGATTCGCCCCGGACCCTCCCCTGGCCGTTGCAAGTCTGGCACGGATTGGCTATTACTTCGCCCGTACCCCGGCAGCGCGGACAGGTACGCACCTGCTGTATCGTACCAAGGAAAGTCCGGTTCAGCGTCCGGATCTGCCCCTGCCCCCGGCAGTCGGGGCAGGTGTTCTTCGAAGTTCCCGGCGCCAGCCCCGAACCATCACATTCCGGACATTCTTTGTAGCGCCTGACCTTCAGCTTTTTCTCGACCCCCCGGCTGATCTCCTCGAGCGTCAACGATACTTTGGCCTTAAGATCTTCACCGCGGTTCTGAGCCCTCCTCCCGCCGCCGCCGAAGATATCCTCGAAACCGCCGCCGAATCCGCCGAAATCCCTCATAAAGGCCCGAAGGGCATCACCCAGATCGAATCCTCCGAAATCAAATCCGCCGCCGCCGAATCCGCCGACTCCGGCCATTCCCGCATGACCATACCGGTCATACATCCGACGCTTCTGAGGATCCTTGAGAATCTCATAAGCCTCGGTTGCCTCTTTAAAATTCTCCTCGGCGGTCCTATCGCCCGGGTTGCGGTCGGGATGATACCTCAGCGCCAGTTTACGATAAGCTGTTTTTATTTCATCTTCCGAGGCGCCTCTCGGCACCCCGAGAATCTCATAATAATCACGTTTTTCCATTAAACCTATACTTCATATTACGGCAATTACAGTCTGTACTGCATCTACTTGTCTTTGTCATCATCGACAACTTCAAAATCAGCATCGACTGCGCCGTCATCTTTCGGCGGCTCCTCGTCTGCCTGCCCGGCACCGCTCTCCGCCGCCTGCGGCCCTTCCGTCCCCGGCTGACCCCGCTGTGCCTGCTGCTGCGCCTGCGTGGCTTTATACATCTCCTCTGCCAGCTTATGCGACGCCTGCATCAATTCTTCCTTGGCCTCGTTTATCGGTGCCGCCGTAGTTGATCCGAGAACACCTTTCAGCTTCTCCAGTTTCTCTTCGATGTTTTTTCTCTCCTCGTCCGAAACCTTGTCGCCGTATTCTTTGAGCGTCTTCTGGGTCGAATAAACAAGCTGGTCCGCTTCGTTTCTGGCTTTGATCAATTCATCCTTGGCCTTGTCTTCCTCGGCATGCGCCTCGGCGTCCTTGACCATCTTCTCTATTTCCTGGTCCGACAACCCCGACGACGACTGTATCTTGATCGACTGCTCCTTGCCGGTGGCAAGGTCTTTGGCCGACACATGCACAATACCGTTGGCATCGATATCGAACGAAACCTCGATCTGCGGAATTCCCCTCGGCGCCGGAGGGATACCCACCAGGTCGAATTTGCCCAGCGTCCGGTTATCGACCGCCATCTTGCGCTCACCCTGCAACACATG
>QNAH01000431.1 GCA_003641425.1 Candidatus Zixiibacteriota bacterium | reverse complement strand
CCCGCTTCTGTCAGCAATTCCTTAGCCTTTTCTATGTTATGAGTATACTGGAAAATATTATCACAGTGTCCCCACAAGCCTTTTGGTATCGCACCTTTTGATTGCGCTGCATTGCCTTTCCATACATACTCTATTACGTCATCATAAGGAAATGCATAAGAAATAGCCTGTCTTACAAGTTTGTTGTCTAGAGGTGGTTTTTTTGTATTCAAAAGACCGAAAAGGTTTTGGAATGCTGGAGTGCGAACAATTTCAATATTGGGATTCTTCTCTAAGGCTTCTATCATCTCTATGGGAAGATCATCTACTATATCTACCTCACCAGCCTCTAACATCTGTCTAGCAGTTGAAGCTTCTGGAACAGATTTTATAATGGCTTTGTCAAAGTGCTTACCATCCCATCCTTTCCAGTAATCATCAAACCTTGTCATAACTAACTCAGATTTTGAATAGCTTTCAAGTTTATAAGGCCCTGTTCCACATTCGTTTCCTTCAGCAAACCATTTATGTCCATCGTCTCCCCTTTCTTGTCCATGAGTTTCTGTACATTCTTTACAAAATATATGAGCACAGTAACCTGCGCTTGCTATTAGGTCCAATGGAACTGGGACATCTAATGTAAATTTAACTGTATATTTATCAACAACATCTATCCGTTTCACAGGATCCCATATGTATGCTGCTCCTTTTCCTCTTTTCATTGTTCTTTCTATAGAATACTTTACATCTTCAGCTGTCATTTCATGTCCGCAGTGGAATTTAACACCTTTTCTTAAGTAAAATGTCCAAACAAGACCATCATCCGATACGTCCCATTTCTCAGCAAGTACTGGTATAATCTCATCTTCAACAGGATCGTATCTCACTAGTTGTTCATAAAAGTTGTTCATAGCGACTATTTCATTTGAGTATGTATCACTCGGATCCCAGAAAACTATTATGTCAGAGGTTGTATATGCATAGGTAACCACTGAAGGTTTTTCAGGTGCTTTTGTTCCAGGTTTTTCTTCTCCTATGCAACCGCTTAAAGTCGAAGCTATCATTACTGCCATTATTAAAAGGCCCATCCATTTCCATTCTTTTTTCATTTTTTATACCTCCTTCTTATATTCATATCCATCTATTTTTCTTGCTTTAAAAATGTTTCTATAAAATTGATAAGATATTTCCATTCTTGTTTTTAAAGTGGGAAATATTTTCCATCTTTTATCACTCTATGATCAACTTTTTTGGATCTGGTGTCATATATAATCCTATTTTGCTATGTTTCAATCTTAGTTCAGCTAATGCCTCTGCGAGCTTCAAAGTAAGTGAAGCGGGCTCTATAATTGGAACGTCTAACTTTTTTTGGATGTCTTTGGCTAAAAAGAACATCCCTGTACATCCTAATATAATAACTTCTGCACCTTTATCTATAGCTTTTTTAGCCTCATCTATCAGTATTTCCATTATTTCATTTTCTTTTTCTAGATTTAAAACTGGAACTTTTATTCCCGTTGCATAAGCTAATCTCTCTGAGATCCCGATCCTTCTTGCTGCCATCTCTATTTGTGCCTTGGAGTTTCTCAAAACTGAAATAACTCCAAATTTTTCCCCTAAAAGTGAAGCTATTGTCATAGAAGTTTCTCCTGCACCCAATACTAAAATATCTGTCATATCTCTAGCAGCGAATAAGGCTGGATCTCCAAAACAGTTTATAACGATAGCATCAAAATTTTTAGATTTCTCTATAATTCTTAAAATTTCAGGTGCAGCATAAGCTTCATCAAAGAAAGTTTCTATAGACTTTGGTCCCTTTTTCAAACTTACTACCTTTATTTCTGTTTCTTTGCTAACTATCCCTTTTAGATATTCTTTGTCCTTTACATTCCACATTTCCGTAGCTACTGGATTTATAACTAATATCCTCATTTTAACCTCTCCTCTATTGGCACATAGCCACAATCAAACCCAAAACTTTTCGGACCCAGAATTTCTATACCTCTTTCCGTTCTCCATTCCTTAGGTGCTGGATATCCTATAATAACAACTTCCATTCCTTTTTTACAATTTGGATTTGTAATTGGCATAGAATCTTCTTTAGAAAGTATACATATCAGATCTGGAGTTGTAATATCCACCTTTCCATCCCTCCAAGCCATTAAGTTTTCGTTTTTGTACCATACTCTGTACTCACTCCCCCTATATTCTTCAGTTCCTTTTATATAGATCTCTCCAACTGTAAAACCTTCTTTATCTTCCCATGGAGACTCTACTACTTCCCCTTTAAAGAGGATATACCCTCCTCCGGCTTCTGCTACTTTTTTATAGTCCATTGTTTTCTTGAGAACTTCACCTATCTTTTCAGCATATGATATGGCATTGGGGATTATAGAAGTTTTCAGATTTTTTCCTCTCATTGGATGATCTGTTACACCAACATTACCCCCACTTACTATAGCAATAGATCTCACAATTTTCTCTGCTCGAAAATCGTCTAAAACTTTTTTTACTATGACGATATCACCAAATTTATTGGCTACACTCATTGGTATTATGGATCTATTGTTTATAAAAAAAGTACTGTGTTGCAGTTCAGGAACTGACCTTCCAGCTGGATCCCCATCAACTATAGGAATGCCCATATTTGCAGCCACTGAAAGAGCTGTAGCTGTGTTTCCTCCACCTAATTCTGTAGACACGGTTGCAAAAAAATCCTCTCCAAAATATTCTTGGAGAGCTTTAAAAGATAATATATCTTCTGGTATCTCTACTT
>QNAH01000430.1 GCA_003641425.1 Candidatus Zixiibacteriota bacterium | reverse complement strand
CCGCGCGTATGTTCGAGCGTCGCGGGGAATGGACAAACCAGTTCGGCGATTACCGGAGGATGGGTTTCTGGCATTTCTTCAAGGAGCAATATGGTTTCAGGGGCCCGCGCTTTTTGATTGCGCTGATACTCGGCCTGTTTGGAATATGGGAAACGATTCGCCGAAAACCCGAGATCGGTCTGCCGTTTTTGACAGTGATCCTGGTTTGTTCGGTCGGTTTTGTTCTGTATATGAATTTTGCCGACGGCACAAGGCAGGATGCGGTTACCGGCCGGGACTATCTCGAGGTTCGCAACCGCGATTACTTTTTCACACCGGCCTTTGTCTTTTTCGGGCTGGCTATCGGGCTGGGGATCGCGGCTTTTATTGAACTTGTGAAAGATACGGTCAGGAATTATGGTTCCGGGATACGAAACGGCGTCTTCGGAGCGGTATCGCTTCTGGTACTGTTGCCGCTCATGCCGCTGACGGGGAATTATTTTTATAATGATCGGTCGCGAAATTATATGCCTTTCGATTACGCCAATAATTCGCTGATGAGTTGTCCGCCAGATGCCCTGTTTATCACGACCGGGGACAATGATACATTTCCGATATGGTGCCTGCAGGAGGTCTATGGGATCAGGAAAGATGTGCGGCTGGTGAATCTTTCGCTGGGCAATACCGACTGGTATATCAAACAGCTTCGAGATAAATTGAATGTCCCGATTGTCTGGACGGACAAACAGATTGAAGATTTGCGCCCGTACCGTGACAAGGACGGCACCGCTTTCCGTATTCAGGATCAGCTCACGGACCATATCATAGCGGTAAACAAATGGAAGGATCCAATTGTATTTACAGTTTCGGCGCCGTCGGGCGACCGACGGTTCCGAGGGAAATCGCTGGAAGAAAACCTGATTCTGGAGGGGATGGTATATCGACTCACGCCGACCAGGGCAAAAAACCAGATCAATATCGAGTTGACGCAGAAATTATATGAAGAACAATTTGCATATCGGGGAACGGCCGATCCGACAGTGTATAAAAACGAGACCTGCCGGAGATTGGGAAATAACTATGCCCAGGGATTTCTTTTCCTGGCCGATACGATGAAAAGCGCCGGTGATTACGAGGCGGCGCTGGGTCATATCAGAAAAGGATTGGAGGTCATTCCCTGGTCCTATGATATCTATGTTTATGCGGCCCAAACACTGGGAGAGATGGGCCGTTTGGATACGCTCCAGGCCTTCATTGACGGTGCCCGGATCGAGGAAAAGTGGAAACTGTATTTCAACTGGGGCATGGCGGCCAAAATTGCCGGTAATATCGACGAGGCTATCGAGGTGCTTGAAATGTGCCACGAGTTGTATCCTGAATATATCGACGGTTACCGGGCGCTGGTCAGTACCCTATACCAGAATCGGCGCTACGCCGCCCTGCGTAAACTGGTGGAAGACCGGGTTGCCGGTCATCCCGATGATGTCGAATCGGTACAGTTGCTTCAGCAGATAAAATCCATAGATGTGTCCCGCGATACGATTGAAGGAAACAAATAATGAATATTCTCGCCCTTAACTGGCAGGATCTTACCAATCCGATGGCGGGGGGAGCCGAGGTCCATCTGGAAGAACTTCTCAAGAGGATTGTCGGTAAGGGACACGAAGTGACCCTGTTTTGCTCCGGCTATGACGGCTGTCTTCCCGAGGAAACAATCGATGGTATCAGGATTATCAGGCGAGGGAACCGTTACAGTTTTAACTGGATCGCCCCGAGGGCGCTGAGGAGGCTGGTCAAAGAAAATAATTATGATGTTCTCGTCGAGGATATCAACAAAATTCCGTTTTATACGCCGCTGTATTTGAAATTACCGACGCTGGTGGTGGTGCCGCATCTTTTCTCGACGACCGTATTCCGGGAAATAAACGCGCTTCTGGGTTTGTATATATACTTTTTCGAGAAACCGCTGGTGATGGTTTACAGGGGCAGAAAATTCAATGTGATTTCGGAATCGACCGCCGATGATATCGCCCGGCGGGGGATACCGGAGAGCGATATCTCGGTGGTTCACTGTGGTATCGACAATGAAGTATATAATTTCGATGCCTCAATACGGAAATTCGACAAACCGACCGTACTGTATCTGGGTCGGATCAAAAAATACAAGGCAATACAACATCTGATCACCGCCTTTGAAAAGGTTTTGCGGGATATTCCCGAAGCGGAGATGAAGATAGTCGGCACCGGTGATTATGTTCCGAAGCTGATGAACCTGGCGGGCAAATTAAAAATCCGCAATAAAATCGATTTCACCGGATTCGTCAGTCAGGAGGATAAAGTACGTTATCTGAGAAAATCGCATGTGGCCGTATATCCGTCGTCGAAAGAAGGCTGGGGCCTGACCAATGTGGAGGCCAATGCCTGCGGCACGGCGGTTATCGCCGCCAACTCGCCGGGTCTTCGTGACTCGGTACTGAATGACCGGACCGGTTTCCTGTATGAGTTCGGCAATATCGATCAGCTGGCAGAAAAGCTTGTAAATATTCTGCGTGATGACGATACCCGTTCCCGTCTGGAAAAGGGCGGACTTGAGTGGGTAAAAAAGTTCGACTGGGATGATGCCGCCGATAAATTCCTGGAAGTTCTGAAAAAAGTGACCGCAAAGGACTGATGCTTTATGGGTAAAAGAAATTTCTGGTCAATTTTACTTGGCTTACTTATTTCGGCCGTTTTTTTGTATTTGATATTCCGCAATGTAAATTTTAGTGAGCTGGGTGCGGCTCTCAAGGGCGCCAATTATCTCTGGCTGAT
>QNAH01000429.1 GCA_003641425.1 Candidatus Zixiibacteriota bacterium | reverse complement strand
TTCAGACCGGTTTCATTTAATTGTATACGGTCCTCCCCCATATCATAAACTGCATCATAATCTACCTTAACAGTCATAGCCGGGTAGGTTACAGTATCCATGACAATATTCAATGAGTCGATACTGAATTTGCCGCTCGAATTGAACACGGCCTTCCGGGCCGTTTCCACTTTGGATTCCAAATCAAGGTCAACGGCCAGGATTTGAATTTTCGAGGAATCATCGATATAAGTTAACCGACCCTTTTTGACTGCCATATTTTGGAATGAAATGGCCGAAACCGCCAGCTTCGATTCTTCCGGCAGTTTTTCTTTTACAACTGGGGGAGCCAGCGAATCGACCGCGCCGAATTTGTAGTTGACCGTCCCGTCGGTCAGTTTGCGTAAACTTATCCTCGGTTTGACGAGAATCAGTTTATCGACAATGATCTGTTTTTTAAGTAGCGGCCAGAAGCGTAGTTTGACATCGAGCGCTTTAGCCTCGAGAAAATATCGCTCCTCGAATTTGTCCGGGTTTGATATCCTGATATTTTCCAGATATGCCCCGATTCCGCCAAGAAAAGAGACCGAGATTGCCTCAATAGTTACCTCGCGGTCGAACGCGGCGGACATCTTTTCGATCGCCATGGCTTTCACTTTTTCCTTCGGGAAAAATAAGGCCAGTCCTGCCACGGCAAGAATTATAACGATAATTCCTAATGCTAAGACCCATAATATTATTTTCTTAAGGCGTTTCATTAAAGTAATACCTCAACTTTTAAATTGTGGGCAGACTTCCAGCCGCCCCTCCCGCGTACATCATTTTCTTTTTTATTATACTATGCTTCGACAGATTCGCCCGGCTTTAAAATAACTGCTTCGGTTTTCGAACCCTTGAGCTTTTCGGCAAATTCGGCCGGCTCGGTATCGATCACTTCCCAGGTTTTATAATGAATTGGGACGGCTTTTTTGGGTTTCAGGAACTCGACAGCTTTGACCGCATCATCGACACCCATGGTGAAGTTGTCGCCGATAGGCAGGAACGCCAGATCGATATCATTCATCTCACCGATAAGTTTCATATCGTAAAACAGACCGGTGTCGCCCGGATGATACATCGTCTTACCGCCCATGGTGATCAAAAATCCGCATGGATTACCGGTATATTCGAGGCCGTCACCGGCGGCTGAACCATGATGCGCGATGGTCAGTTTGACACGGCCGAAGGGGAAGTTATAGGCGCCGCCGATATGCATATTATGCGCTTTGGCTCCTTCTTTGGCAACATAAACGGCCAATTCATTGGGGGCGATAATGGTGGCGTCGTTGGCCTTGGCAATCGGCACCGCATCGCCGAGATGATCGCCATGGCCGTGGGTCACCAGCACCCAGTTGACCTTGACATCTTCCGGTTTCATATTCGCCTGCGGATTACCGGTCAGAAACGGATCGATTATGATATTATTGTTGCCGTCGGTGGCCATGACACAACTATGGCCTAGAAATGTAGCTTTAAGCATAGTCTATCACTCCTTGATTTATGGATAATTATCTAATTTAATTTATTAAAATAATACTGTGAAATTCAACTATTTTTTTGAACTATTGATAACACCGCCACCGAGAACGGTATCGTCGTCGTAAAAGACAGCCGACTGGCCCGGGGTGACTGCCCGCTGACTCTTGTCAAAACGTACAGTTACTGTATCTTTCGCATGTGGTTCGATCCCGGCTTTTGCGGGTGTATGCAGATAACGAATCTTAACCTCGGCTCTAAATGGCTCCTGAGGATTATCAAGTGCAACCCAGTTGAGTTTTGTGACCTTCATTGAATCGGTGAACAAATCATCATTGTCGCCGACCACGACCGTGTTGGATTCGGGATCGATCTTTTTGACATATAGCGGTGTCGGATGAGCGATACCCATCCCGCGTCTCTGCCCCACTGTATAAAAAGCGACCCCCTTATGCTCACCGACCACCTCGCCGTTTTCTTTGACAATTTTGCCCGGTCTGAAGCCTTTGCCCCCGCCCCCTTCTTTTTGCTCCCATTCCTTCAGGAAGCGATGGTAATTATTGTCGGCGACAAAGCAAATATCCTGCGACTCCGGTGTTTTGGCAGTTTTGAGATCGTATTTGGCGGCCATTTCGCGGACATCCTTTTTGCGATATTCGCCCAGCGGAAATAGCGTTCGCGAAAGTGCCTCCTGAGTCAAGCCCCAGAGTGCATAGGACTGATCCCGGCTGTCATCAAGGCCCTTCTTTATGATATAGCGCGAGTATTTATCATCCTTTACTATCCGGGCGTAATGGCCGGTAGCGATAAAATCACAGCCAAGCTGAAGCGCCTTATTGAGAAGCCCGCCCCACTTTAGGTGGGTATTGCAGACAATGCATGGATTGGGGGTGCGTCCGGCACGGTATTCCGAGACAAAATTGTCGATTACAATTTCCCGGAAACGATCGACAAAATTGAGGACATAAAAAGGTATGTTGTGGGCGGTGCATATCGACCTAAGGTCATTGATGGATTCAAGACTGCAGCAGCGACCATCACGGCGGCTCTCCCCGCCGACCTCGGCATAATCCCACATTTTCATATGGGCGGCGATGACTTCATACCCTTGATCCTTGAGAAGCATCATGGCGGTCGAGGAATCGACACCGCCTGAAACCGCTACCAGTACCTTCTTGTCCATAGGTCACACAAAAAAGGGCCGGAAAACCGACCCGTGATTTTCCCTGTCTAATATACCTTCAGTTCGATTTCTCATATAACGGAGACATCGCCCGAAGCCGTTCGATTATCTCCGGCAATACCGAGAT
>QNAH01000428.1 GCA_003641425.1 Candidatus Zixiibacteriota bacterium | reverse complement strand
ATGCGCCAGGAGGGACGCGGTATCGGATTGGCCAATAAGATCAAAGCATATAAGCTTCAGGAAGAGGGCCGGGATACAGTCCAGGCCAATCATGATCTGGGATTCAAGGCGGATTTGCGGGATTATGGAATCGGCGCTCAGATTCTGGTCGATCTGGGTTTGAGTTCGATCAGGCTGATGACCAACAATCCCAAAAAGGTGATCGGTCTCGAGGGGTATGGTCTTAAAATAACCGATCGGGTGCCAATACAGTTCAAACCGACCAAGTATAATTTGAAATATCTCGAGACCAAACGTGATAAACTTGGACATTTATTATCAATCATTTAGGAGTTGATATGGATTATAAAGAAATAGCCGGAAATCTCGATGCTTCCGGGCTGAAGATCGGGGTTGTGGTCAGTCGTTTCAACAGCCTGCTGACGGCCAAGCTTCTCGACGGCGCTCTTGATTGCCTGAAGAGACATCAGGCCGATGAGACCGATATCGGCGTTGCCTGGGTACCGGGCGCTTTTGAAATACCGTATGCCGCGTCAAAGATGGCGGTATCGAAAAAGTATGATGCAGTTATATGTCTTGGTGCAGTGATAAAGGGGGACACACCTCATTTTGATTATATTGCCAGCGAGGCGACCAAGGGGATCGCCCGGACGGCGATGGACAGCGGTGTACCGGTAATCTACGGGATGATAACGGCTGATACGCTCGAGCAGGCCATCGAACGGGCCGGAACCAAGGCCGGCAACAAAGGCTGGGATGCGGCTCAGGCGGCGATCGAGATGGTGAATCTATATCGGGCAATCGAGAAGTCATGAGTTCACGAAGACTGGGCCGTGAATCTGTTCTGAAGGCGTTATATGCGCATGAACAGAGCAGACAAACGGGCAATGATGATTTAAAAATATCGGTCATCGATGAAAGCGAGCTTGATGAAAAAACGCTTGTTTTTGCGCATCACCTGTTTGAGCAGGTGATGAAAAATCTGGAAACAATCGACAATTGTATCACCAAGGTGGCGCAGAACTGGAAACTTGACCGCATAGCCATCGTGGACAAAAACATACTCCGGATGGCTATTTGCGAAATAATGTATATGCCGGATATACCGATGAAGGTGGCCATCAATGAGGCGGTCGAACTGGCCAAGAAATACAGCACATTTGAATCGGCCTCGTTTGTCAATGGGATTCTGGACAAAGTTTTTCACGAGCACGAGTAGGGCCCGTATTTGGTTGGAATCGAGAGGCCGCTCACGAGAGCGGCTTTTTATATAAGAAATACAGATTCCGTGTTTATTTTTCAGGCTGGACAAAACGGAAAAAATGATTATATTCTAAGTCTGTTTTGTATAATGCCTTAGATGAATACTGATATTGAGGGAACGGTGCGCAGGAGTAACGCTGACGGCGGCGAGAAAACATTATTCGATCGGGCAAATGCCTTCATTGCCGGGCTGGTTTTTCTGATAACGCTTATTGTTTATGTCAAAACGGTTGCGCCGACCCTATCGTTCTGGGATTGCGGCGAATTTATAGCCTGTTCGTATATCCTGGGTATCCCGCATCCGCCGGGCTCACCGCTTTATGTAATTATCGGACGCATATTTTCGATTCTTCCGATAGCCTCGGACATCGCTGTCAGGGTCAATCTATTTTCGGTTGTCAGTGGGGCGGCGGCGGCCTTTTTCGGCTACCTTGTGACTGTCCGGCTGATAAGGTTCTGGTATGACGATCGCGGGCAGATTCGTGACCGGATAACCACATATATCGGCGGGTTCACCGGATCCCTGTTTATGGCCTTCGCCAGTACCAACTGGGGGAATTCGGTTGAAGCTGAAGTCTATTCTCCGACGATGCTGATTATGATGGTTGTTTACTGGTTGACGCTGAAATATTTCGAGAGCAGAGAAACGCCCCCGGGCGGGCGATTTATGCTTCTCGGGGTGTATCTGGCTATGCTCGGGGTAGGTATTCACCTGACATTATTCGTGATCGTGCCGGTCCTGGCGATTTATTTTATTCTGAAAAAAGAGGCGCTGACACGTCACTGGGCAATTGTGGCACTGTTCTTCTTTGCGGAATTGTTCCTGCTGTTTATGTTGTCATCGAGACCGGGAGAGGTGCCTTATTTTCTGCCCATCCTGATTTTGTTTATTGTCTTTGTTTTTCATTCGGTGTTGCTGAATAAGATCACGCGGCCGATCCTGGTGGCAATAATATTATACCTGGTTGCGGTCTGGCCGATTTATTTTCTGGCGGTCGATGTGGTCTCAAGCAGTCTGACCGGTTCCGGTCTGGCGGATTCTATCGGAAATCTGACCTCGGCGCCGGTCGGGTGGATCGGATTCGTGGGATTGATTGCGTGGGGGCTGTTTTCCGTTTTCAAATTGATGTCGCAGAAAAATACGGATGAGGAACGCGGTTCCTGGATGATCTCGGCTGTTTATTCGCTGACCCCGGCGATACTTCTGGGGATTGGATCGTTGCTAAGCGGCTATTACGCTTTTATGGCGCTGACGCTGATAGTGATCGGGCTGGCGGCGCTGGTCTTATGGCGATATATCAACCGGCTTATTTTGATAGGATTCGGCGCCATTTCCATGGTAATTCTCGGATTCTGGTTTTTAATAATTGGAATTGTCGCGGGCGGCGCGGCAATTATGTTGTTGGGGATTTTATTCAAAGATAAAAGCTGGCAGGTGGCGCTGGCGATAATCATGCTGGCGGTGGTCGGCTATTCGGTCAATATATTCATCCCTATCCGGTCGGCGCACAATCCGGCTATCGACGAAAACAATCCGTCGCGGTCAT
>QNAH01000427.1 GCA_003641425.1 Candidatus Zixiibacteriota bacterium | reverse complement strand
GAATTTGGTAAAAGGCTTATCATAAAAAACGACATAGTCGATATCATCCATCGAAAGCTTCGCTTTTTCCAGGCAGAATACGGCCGCCTGCGAGGGAAGATCGGCATCATGCTTGATGCCGGTAAATCGTTCCTCTTGAGCCGCCGCAGTCAATAGGCCGTCTTTGACAATCGCCGCCGCGGCGTCATGATAGAAACATGACAGGCCGAGTATATTCATTTTGCTTAACTCTGATGCGATGCTTTTTCCGGGTCGAATTCACCGATTTTTACTTCCCGCCAGCCGCTGTCACCCTTGACTTTGCTCCCGAGCGGATCATAGCCGAATAATTTCAGGGCCGCTCCGAACGGCGTAAAGACCAGATAATAAAAAAGAAAAAGGATAATCTCGGTATTGACCCGGCCCAGAATATGCGCGAACCGCTTCCAGCCGGACCAGATTTTGGACAGGAATTTCTTCATATATCTGAATTTAAGTCAAACCGGTCATGTTTTCAAGCAATTAGAAATGTTCTTGACACAATTTAATCCGGTGATTTAATTGGAATCATTGCAATAAACGATACTTGTTTCATAATGTATGAATCATGGAGTAGATTTTGAGAAAAATAATTGCACCATTCTTGTTTATCGTCATAATATCGGCTGCCGCTCCGGTATTGTCGCTGCCGCCGGTCGAGGGGCGCGTTTTCGGGATAATGCCCATCACGAACGAGCTTTCTTTCTATAAAAATGTCGATGATGACGGTAACGACCGGGGGGAGACACTCCAGATCGTTGCGATCAATACCATTAAAATATGGACTGAATTCAATTTCGAGTTTACCGGCGATTTCAATTGGGATATGTCATCCGAATACAACGACCACTATATCGAATTGTCTCTTGTAAAACCGGTCGGCTACAATTTTTCGGTAAACTATCAGCGGATTATATCCACTTTTGAGAGCGAACCGGTCAATCAGTTTGGTATTCGTCTTTCATTTTGATAGACGTCTGAACGCCGTCGATCCAATAAAATAGCGGTTTTACAGACCCGAGGGCCATATATTTTTACTTGACAACCAATGTGATCACAATATATTATTAAAACCTTAGACATAATCCCTCCCACCTCTCGACTACATATTAGCCGGGAGGTATTTTTTTCCCGTATTTTTCAATGTTTAGCGGGGATTTATCGATATTTTTTGAGCGATTGCCCGATTATAATAGTATATTATTATAAATCGGGTAAAATTATGACCAAATCCCATGTACTTGCCCTGATACTGACAATATCAGCATTGTTTTCAGGCGTCGATTCACCGGCGCAGACAATGGAAGGATTACTCTCGCGGACCGCCGCTTCCGACCCGCGTGCGTTCCGGGAGAATGTTAATCCGGCCTCGATAACCGTAGCCCGGCTTCACTATGGCGGCGGCGGCGACTGGTACTGGGGAAGTTCGGCCATACCAAATTTCCTTGACTACGTCCGAGAGAACAGCAATTTCCCGGTGGACACGATTGAGAAAGTCGTTCAGATAATGGATGATAACCTTTTTCGATTCCCGTTTTTGTTCGCCACCGGGCATGGGATGATGAAATTCTCCGAGGAGGAAAAGGAACGATTGAGGACATATTTGGCGAACGGCGGTTTTTTGTTTATTAACGACTCCTATGGAATGGAAAAAAATCTGCGCCGGGAACTGGCGGCGCTTTTCCCGGAACGCGAACTGGTCGAGTTGCCGTTCGATCATCCGATTTACCACAGCTATTACGATTTCCCTAATGGCCCTCCCAAAATTCACGAGCATGATAATAAACCGGCCCGCGGTTACGGTATCATTATTGATGGCCGGGTGGTGTTGTACTATTTGCTCGAATCCGATATCGGCGATGGCTGGGAGGATCCGCAGGTTCATAACGACCCGCCCGAAAAAAGGGAGGCGGCTTTGAAAATGGGCATGAATATTCTCGTATATGCTATGACCAATTAAAGGGGTGCTGATAGATGAAAAAAAAGTATGACGATAAAATCTCCGCTCTGGTGGAAAGATTAAAAGGTGCCCTCCGGCGTGAAAAACTGATACTCTCTGTTGCCGGGCTTCTCGGGACCGTCACCGCTCTTTTACTCGTCTCGATCGCTCTTTCGCTCCTGGCCGGAATTATAATTCTGCCGGTCTGGGTCAAGATCGGTCTGCTGGTTCTGTCCGGGCTTATCTCGATATATGTATTCTGGAAATTGTCCCTGTCCCGTCTCTTTGCCGGTTCGGTGCAGGCCACCGCTTTGAGGCTGGAGAAAAAATTCCCGGAACTTAAGGGGCGGCTGATCGCGGCCCTGCAGTTTTCCGAAGATTCGGAACTGAACCGCCGCCGCTACTCCGGCGATCTTATCGAGGCCACCCTGGCCCAGGCCGCCGACACCGCCTCCAATCTCGATTTCGGATCGGTGGTCTCAGGCTATCCTCTCTGGCGCAACCTGCGGACCACCGCCGGCGCGGCCGTTTTTGCCGTCGCCCTGCTGATCATCTTTCCTGGACTTTTTTCTTATTCATACAAAGTATATTCAAATCCAACCGAGGTGATCACACAGCCTCTTGGATATAAACTTAGCGCCTGGCCCGGCTCGGAAATCGCTATAAAATACCGCGATGTTGATCTGGGCGGTGTCCTTCTCGGTGAAAAATTCCCGGAAAAGGCAACCGTGTACTATAAGTACAGCGGGGGTATCTGGCAAAAATCCGAAATCGACCTGTCCGAACGTTTAGCAATCCCCACCGCGCTCGGGGATTCATTGCTGTTTTACACCACCCTCAAACAGGTCCGGCGTTCG
>QNAH01000426.1 GCA_003641425.1 Candidatus Zixiibacteriota bacterium | reverse complement strand
GCGATGGAATCGCCCTGACGGTGGCTGACCTGGTTTACCTGACCCGCGTGATCGTCGGCGACGCTCTGCCGCTGCCGAAGGTCAACCCGGCCGCCTTCGCCGACTTCCGGATGCAGGGCGACATTGTCAGCGTCCAGACCAACACCGATATCGGCGGTGCCCTGTTTGTCTTCAACGGCCAGATTACCCCGTCCCTGGCGCCCGATGCGGCCCATATGGACCTGGTCTACGGCTATGACAACAACACCACCCGCGTTCTGATCATCGGTCAGAACTCAGGCGATGCCGTCACCAGCGGTGAAGTCCTTTACGTCAACGGCGACGGAACCCTTATCTCGGTCGAAGCGGCCGAATACAGCGGAACCGTCCTGAAGACCACCAATGCGGTAATTCCGACCGAGTTCGTCCTCAGTCAGAACTACCCGAACCCGTTCAACCCGACCACAGCCATTAAGCTCGACCTGCCGGTTGCGACCGACTACATGCTGGCGATCTATAATGTCAACGGTCAAAAGGTTGCCGAGTTCTCTGGCCACAGCGATGCCGGAACGGTCATCTTCAACTGGGATGCCACCGGACTCGCCTCCGGACTCTACTTCTATAAAGTCGATGCCGGAAGCTTTAAGGCCACCAAGAAAATGGTCTTCCTGAAATAACGTCACTTTGCCCGACCTGACGTTATTATCAGGATACACCACATAACTCAAAAGCCCCGCCTGATGCGGGGCTTTTGATTTAAGGAATAACCCCAATCTCTTTTAAATCATAAAACAACAGAGAGATTATCATCAAATTTCACAAGGTAGCTGGAGTAAATTTTCGTGATTATCGGGGGGGCTTCATTTATTCTGGAGGGGGGAGGATTCGAACCTCCGAAGGCTTCGCCGACAGATTTACAGTCTGTTCCCTTTGGCCACTCGGGAACCCCTCCAAAAATATGTCTTATTTATCGGCCGTTTGGTCAATCCCTTCACTTTTAAAAAAGCCGGCGAAGGGACTCGAACCCCCGACAGGCTGATTACAAATCAGCTACTCTACCAACTGAGTTACGCCGGCGCCGATAAATCGACTGCTATTATATAAATTTTTACGAAGAAGTCAAGCCAAATTAATATCAATAAATCAATTAAGCATACAATAATGCAAAAATAACACTAAATTTTTCTTTTCCATTTAGTACCTGAGGGTGTATCCTCGAGGATGATGCCTTTTTGCAACAGGTCATCCCTGATTTTATCCGCTTCGGTAAAATTACGCTGTTTCTTGGCCTCTGCCCTTTTCTGAATCAGCGCTTCAATCTCGGCGTCGATTCCTTCATCATCCCGTGGCAGAAAATCAAGAACGGTATCAACCTTTTTAAGGGCATCAAGTGCCCGAATGCGTTCATCGTCAGACAGCTTATTTTCAGCCTTCAGGCGATTGATATCACGGATGAAATCGAAGACTTCGGCCAGAGCGGCGGATATATTCAGGTCGTCATCCAGTGAGGTCTCGAAACCGGTCAGCATCTTTTCGATATATTTTTCGGCTTTGCCCGAAGACTGCCCACCCTTATAATCGGAGAGATTGTTGTAGAAATCTATATAACGTTCCAGTGCATTGGCGGCGGCGGCGATACGTTCGAAGGTGAAATTGAGCTGCTGGCGGTAATGGGTCGAGAGTAGTGCATACCTGACCGCCACCGCAGAGAAACCCTTCTCCATCACTTCGCGCAGGGTATAAAAATTATTCAGCGACTTGGCCATTTTTCGCCCATCGACGATCAGATGTTCGCTGTGCAGCCACAAATTTGCAAACGGCTTTCCGGTGGCTCCCTCCGATTGGGCGATTTCATTTTCGTGATGCGGGAAAATATTATCGACCCCGCCGGTATGAATATCGAATGTCTCCCCAAGATATTTCATCGACATCACCGAGCATTCGAGATGCCAACCCGGACGTCCCTTGCCGAGATCGGTTTCCCAGTAAACATCACCGTCGTTTTCATCCCATGCCTTCCAAAGGGCAAAATCGGAGATAGACTCTTTTTCATACTCATCTGCCGCCACCCGGGCTCCCGGCTTCAGGCCTTCCAGATCAATATGCGACAGTTTGCCATAGTCATTGAATTTGGAGATTGAAAAATAATAATTGCCCTCCACCTCATAAGCCAGCCCCTTCTTAACAAGGGTCTTGATCATTTCCACCATTTCGCTCACATGCTCGGTCGCGGCCGGATAATGCTCGGCGCGTTCGATACGAAGCATATCGATATCTTCGAAGAAAGCCTTTTTGTACTTCTCGGTATATTCGTCAAGAGTAATCCCCTGCTCGCGCGATTTCCGTATGGTTTTATCGTCAACATCGGTCAGGTTCATGACCTGAATTACCTCGTAGCCTTTGTACTTGAGAAAGCGACGAAGGAGATCTTCAAACATATATGTCCGGTAATTACCGATATGAGCAAAATCATGTACAGTCGGACCGCAGGTGTACATCCGGACCCGATTGTCATCGATCGGTTTTAACTCCTCCTGTTTCCGGGTCATAGTATTTGTAAGACGAAGGGCCATTATTATCACCTCATGCGGCGGTCAGAGAATCCACTGTTTTCTTATTCAATTTCTTAATCACAGCGGCGGCCAGTTTAACCACATTATCATAATCTTTACGATAGATTATGCTGTTGTGCGAGTGGATGTAACGGGTTTCGATACCAAGAAAAACGGTCGGGACGCCGGAACGGCTGACATGGATAGCCGCGCCATCGGTAGTCCCCCGCACCAATGATGTCAAATGATACGGGATTTTTTTCTCATCGGCTGTTTTCATCAGT
>QNAH01000425.1 GCA_003641425.1 Candidatus Zixiibacteriota bacterium | reverse complement strand
TATATTTTTCCGACATAGGCTACTCTTCCTTCTCCAGCGGCAATCCGCAGTCCTTCATCAGTTCCCTGAATTCATCCTCCCATTCCTCGTATGAATGGCCTTTGACCGGATAATCCCAGGGGTTGACATGTCTGCGGGCCCGGTTATTATTGGCCAGATTTCGCGTGGGGCTGAGAAAAACGCCACCCATGTGCATCAATTTACTGATCGGGAAATAAGCCAGCAAAAGACTTACAAGGAAAAGATGAATAAAGAAAGTGGCTCCGATTCCCTCCGGCACCACCGGGCTGAATCCGATCAGTCCCAGAGTGAGCTCCTTGACCGCGATAATGTCGACTTTCATCGACGGTACATAACGCATCAGGACACCGGTTGTCCCGATAGCCATGATCAGAAATAGCGGGAAATAGTCACTGGCGAGCGATATGTATCTCACCTGCGGGATTATGACCCGCCGAAGGAATAAATATGTAAGTGCTCCCAGTAAGATTACATCGGTCATATACATGACCGGGACACCGATCTGCAAAAGGCCGTCCAGGTTCTGTATCCAGCTCACGAAGAACGGGGTCGGTTCGGTGAAGAATCGAAAATGTCTTAGCAGGACAATCAGGAATGTCCAATGAAATGCCAGTCCCCCGAGCCACAGCCATTTGTTTCCGCCATACACAATTTTGCCATCCTTGATATCGGCTTTGGTATTTCTGAATAGCGAACGGAAAAACAGAATTTCCATGGCCATCCGAACCAACGTCCCGAACAAATTGGAAGGGTTGTCGAATCGGCTGGATTTAATCCAGGGTAATGTCTTCTGTTGTCCGCAAGTGGTTGTGATACGGAAGGGGACAGGCGATTTGGCCCATTTGACTACCCGGTAGATAATTCCGATGATAAAAATGGCGACCGCCAGATATGGAATTATGACACCGAACAGAAAATGCCATTTAACCAGTTGAACACCAATCAGGGCAATGGCAATGAGCAGCAGTAAAGAAAAGAATGAGTACAGACCTTTCATTTACCATCGTCTCCTTCTATATACTTAATCAATTATCTTCAGTATTTCTACCTGAGCCGTGACCGGCTTTTTCAGGCTTGCGATTTAGTCTATCTAAAATCTTAAAGCCGCCGGCTTTTGCCTGTTTGACTCTGATCTCACAGAGCTTTTCGCGGCATTGCATATAATTTTCAAAAGCGTAGAGAGCCAGACGGTCAATGCGGCATTCAAATGTGTAGAGCTCGTCTTCCAGCCGGTATTGTGAAACCACCTTGCCGACATTGTTTCTTATTATATCCTTCAGAAGGAACACGAAATTGACAGCCTGGGCAGGGGAGAAATCCTGAACCGATCTTATTTTGACAATACTGTCCAGAGGGGCGGCTATATCTTCACGGCAAAAATCATTCAGGATCTCATCGAAAATGGACCTGATTCCTTTCGATATTGTGGTGCCTACCGGGTTCTGAAACTGGTCCTTTTTGTTTTTGAAGAAATTTATCGAATCGGGGGGATAGGATTCAAGAATTGCCTGGAACCAGTCATCCAGTATAGCCTTTTTATTCTCATTTAAAATGTTTTCAAATTTCATTTGATTTTAATACCGCCTCACGATATTGATATAATATTAGAACGCGGGGCGCTCCGGGCACGATAACCCGAAAGACCCCGCATTTCCCAAAAGCTGAATTACACGCATCCAGTCGGTTTGGGGAGGCCGGCAACCTTGCAGGCACCCTTCGCGGGACCCGACGGGTACATTTCGTATACGTATTTCAATGAAAATCCGGTTTCCTTGCAGAGTTTGCGGATCATAGGGGCAATACCGAATTTCAGATAATAATCCCGAAGATAGTTCGCGAGTTTCCAATGATCTTCGGTCATTTCTTCGACGCCCTCGGTGCTGGCCAGCGCTTTGGCGATCTCTTCATTCCATTGTTCCGGTTCCTGCATGAAACCGTCTTCATCGACTTCGATTGAGATGTCACCGTACGTAAATGTAGGCATTAGTAATCCTCCATATAAATTAATTTATAACTCTTGATTGATTGCTCATAAATACATTTCTATATAACCGCAAGGGCAGTTCTCCGCACATTTCTTACACCCGTTGCAGAATTCGAGTTTAAACTTATAGGGCTCGCCCTTGACTAGCGGCTTTATAACGGCATTATCCTGACAATAACTCCAACACGTACCGCAATCAAAACACATACCACAGCTCATGCACCGTTTGGATTCATCTATTGCCTGTTCCTGAGTGAAAGTGCTGACTATCTCGGTGTCGAGATTCTTGAATCTTTCTTCCACCGACAATTCCGCAGGATTATTTCGATCTTTGCCTTCGTAATATGCCAATTGCATTTTGTCGAATCGGATAACAGCCATATCAGGCGGGTCCGGAGGCATAACCTCACCGGTGAACTTCTCGTGAATCGCCTCAGCCGCCCGACGTCCATGATGAATTCCGTCAATCACCAGACCGAGATTGACATTGTCACCGCCCGAATAAACATTGTCTTCTTTGATCGACTTGAATTTTTCATCGACCTTGATCCAGTCGCGGCCTTCTATCAGATTTTCGAAACCGTTGAATTCGGGAGCCTGGCTGATTGCGGCAATCAAAGTGGTGAATTTGAGATCGAAAGTATCCCCTTCGATTGGAACCGGGCGACGTCTGCCGGAATCATCCGGTTCGCCCAACTCCATGCGCTGACATTTCATACCGACAGCTTTGCCGTTTTCGGTATAAATTTCGAGCGGTGCCGCCAGGAAGTCGATTTTGACGCCTTCTTCTTCCGCGCCGACGATTTCCTCTTC
>QNAH01000424.1 GCA_003641425.1 Candidatus Zixiibacteriota bacterium | reverse complement strand
GGCAAAATGCCGGCCGAATTCAATGGTGACTTCGACCGATTCGGTTACAACGATCTTGCCGGAGTATCTCATATATATTATTTGGGCGTCATGACGGCGATCGGCACCACCATCTCCTCAAGTGAGATACCGCCATGCTGGAATGAATTGCTGAACTGCCGGATATAATCATTATAGTTGTTGGGATACACGAAAAAGAAATCTTCCTTGGCAATCAGATAGGTGGTGGCCAGGCCGAATTTCGGCAGGCGGTACTGTTCCGGTTTTTTGATCAGCCAGGCTTCTTTGGTATTGCAGTTAAGATTGCCGCCGTATTTGTAGCGGAGATTAGTCGATGTGTCTTTTTTACCGTGCGCCATCGTTCCCCGCGAACACAGCACCGAACCGTGATCCGAGGTGACGATAACCGTGAAATCGCGGGAGGCAAACGATTTAAGAATACTGAAAAGCGGCGAATGCACAAACCAGCTTTTCATCAAAGATCGAAAGGCCGCCTCGCTGCCGGCGATCTCTCTCAGGATAATATTGTTGGAGCGCCCATGCGCCAGGATATCCAGAAAATTGAATACAAAGGCCACCATTTCCGATTGATAATAATCGGCCGTCCGCTTGGCCAGCGCTTCACCCTCGGTATTGTCAAATATTTTTTCATAGCGGAGAGCGCCCGATAATTTAACACCCTCGCGTTCCAGCAGATCCCTTAAAAGCACGTCCTCTATCCGGTTCAGCGATCCCTCATTGCCCTCGCGGTATATATTCCGGTAATTTTTCGATATATCATCGGGGAACATGCCTGCAAAAAGCGCATTACGTGCAAAAGGAGTCGCGCTGGGCAGAATTGAAAAATATGCATCTCGATCGATATTGTAAAATTCGGAGAGAAGCGGTTCGACCGACAGCCACTGATCGAGACGCATACAGTCGACGACCAATAGAAGTATCTTATTACCTCCCTTTAAAAGAGGAATCATGTATTTCTTCAACAGGTCGGGGGACATTGTCGGACGCTCATTGGAGCAAATCCAGTTTGTGTAATTCTTTTCGAGATACTTGGTAAATTCAAGATTGATATCGCGTCGCGATCCGCCGTGAGTCTGAAGCAATCCTTCATCGGGGTCCTGATCCATTTCCAGGTCCCATCCGGCCAGCACCCGGGCGGCATCGAGCCAGTCCTGCGGTTCCATCACCCCGCACAATCTCTGATTGAGCTTGTTGATATCGGTGATATAACGCTTCATGCGGCTTTCGGTAATGATCTTTTTGGTATCCAGAATACGCTTGGTGACCATCAGGACCTGTGAGGGATTGACCGGCTTGGTCAGGTAATCATCGATTTTTTGACCGATAGCCTCCTCCATGAGGGTCTCTTCCTCGGATTTGGTTACCATCACCACCGGCAGATGAGGTTTGATCTCCTTGATTTCCTCAAGTGTCGTCAATCCGTCCTTACCCGGCATCATCTCGTCCAGCAACACCAGATCGAACTGCTCGTCGCGAACAAGGGCGATGGCATCGTCGCCGGATATGGCGGTATGCATCTCGAATCCCTTTTGTTCAAGGAAGAGTAAATGCGGCTTCAAAGAATCGATCTCGTCATCAACCCACAGTATTTTCTTTTTGGTCATATATTTTTCACTCAGCTTTAAAAGATTTTCCTAATGTGTTACGCAAACTATTTCAATCATTTTATTTTACCGGTGTCTTTTACAGGGAGGATAACCTGGAAGATGGTTTCACCCGGACGCGATTTCACCAGCGATATTTTCCCCCGGTGATATTCCTCGACTATCCGGCGCGCCAGCGTTAAGCCCAATCCCCAGCCTCGTTTTTTGGTGGTAAAACCGGGCCGAAAGACCTTGCGGGCGACCCCGGTGGGAATGCCTTTACCGTTGTCCTCAACTTCCACAATTACCGAGGCTCCGTTTGCGGCGGGATAAGATCTCATAACGATCTTGCCGGTCTGGGGATCGACCGCTTGCATTGAATTTTTAACCAGGTTTTCGAACACCCAGGCCAGTAATTCGCCATTAACCATTACCTTCGATACATCGCCTTTTATAAGTATAATATCCAGCCCTTTGCCGTTGAACGGAAGCCGTCTCTTGTAATAAGCCGCCGTTTCTTCCAGAAGAAGGTTGACATCATTTTCCTGAAGTTCCGGCCGGGCACCTATCTTACTGAATCGATTGACCACCCTCTGCAAACGGGTAATGTCGGTTTTCATCTGCTCCAGTGTGTCCTCACGATCGATTTTGGGCTTATTACCGGACGATAAGTCGGAAGTACATTCGCTCATCAGTATTTCCAGCCACCCCATCAGCGATGATATCGGGGTTCCAAGTTGATGAGCCGTCTCCTTAGCCATGCCTACCCAGATGTGGCGTTCCTCGGAACGCCTTATATTCTGGAAACCGATAAAACCGACCAAAATGAAGGCCATTACCAGGCCGATCTCTACAAACGGCATCCATTGCAATTGCCGGATCAGACTTGAGTCACCATAGTAAAAGTAAGAAATGGTCTTATCCCCGAATTTCAACGATATGGCGCCTTTATCCTCTTTCATTTTCAGCATTTTTTCACGGACTTTACGCATGGTCTCCTCGGATCGATCATTTTCATCGATACCGCGGACATTCCGCCAGAAAACCGGCTCGCCTTCAACACTGCCTATGATGACCGGGAAGTTGGCCTTTTTGATGACCTCATCGAAAATAACCTGGACCTCGCCCCCCGATGAATTTTCGCTGGCCGCAAGTTGCCACAATTTTACATAAGATGTTACCATCCGCTCGGCATCCGCCTTGAGTTGGCTCAT
>QNAH01000423.1 GCA_003641425.1 Candidatus Zixiibacteriota bacterium | reverse complement strand
GATCTTTTGGGTTCAACAACAGATTCAACTTTTTTTCGATATCCCGCAGGCTTTCGGAAGCGGCTTCCAATTCTTCTCTGGCCATTTCGGTCATTTCCGGATCATCGGATTGGGCCAGTATCTCCCGTGCGCCTTCAATGTCGCTCAGGAGTTTTTTATAAACACGGCCGGCTTCGATAATTTCTTCGACCTGCCTTCGTTCCCGGGATATTGTTTTCAGCTTTGACTGGTTGGAGAGCACAGCCGGGTCAAGCAATTCTTTATTCAGCTCTTCGAGACGTTTTTCATATTTTTCAATAATTTCAAGCATACTATTCACCTGTTGGATGATGAGATTTCAGGATAAAAGTTTGAATTGCTAAAGGCAAGTCTTATTGACGGAAATTCGTGATTCTTTGATACCAAGGGCCGATTCAAGCGCCACAATAGCGACTTCCATCTGTTCCGGCGACGGTTCTTTGGTGGTAATACGCTGCAACCAGAGCCCCGGTTTAATGAGAAATTTCGTAACGGCGTTATCGCGAGTTTTGCCGGATAGTTTCAGAAGTTCATAGGAACCTCCCGCCACCAGAGGTAGAAGCGAAAAATGCATGGCAAACCGTGTCAAGAGTGCGGGGGGATATCCCATGACGACGTAGAAGACCGAATCGGAAAAGGAATAGATAAAGATCGCAAAGAGCGCCACGATCAAAATAAAGCTGGTGCCGCATCGGGGGTGAAGAGTGGTGTATTTGGATACATTTTCGGTTGTGAGCTCATCGCCGTTTTCGTAAGCGTATATCGATTTGTGCTCGGCGCCGTGGTACTGAAAAACTTTTTTGAATTCACCAAACAACGATATCAGCCAGACATAAGCCAGAAAGAGAGCGATCCGGACGACGCCGGCGACCAGATTGAACATGACTGCATCGCGTTCGATACCGATCAGCGAGGCGACCGCAATGGGCGTGAAAAAGAAAATCAGAATGCCGAGAGCCAGAGCGAAGACGACTGTTCCGATTAGAGCAATATTGGTTTGCCTTTTTTCCCGGGGAGTATATTCTTTTCCTTTGGCCGCGGCTTCCTCCTTTTCGACTTCCTTGACGGCAATGTCGGCGGAGAGGTTGAGGGTCTTGACACCGATGACGAGCATTTCGAAAAAAGTGATGACTCCCCTGAGGACGGGCCAGCCGAGAATTTTGAAACGCTTACTGAGCGAAACATAATCTTCGGTTTTTACAAGAATCTCGCCCGAGGGAATACGTACCGCAGTCGAAACGCGATCGTTCGAGCGCATCATGACACCTTCTATAACGGCCTGGCCGCCAACATTCATATTCGGCATATTATCCTCATGACCCAATTATCGCCCGCATGTCTTCTATCTGCAACTGAATTAAATACGAAATTCCCCCGGGATTATGATGGGGGAATTTTTCGCAATATCGTGTATAAAATATGCTAAGCGTCTTTGGACGAAGACTTTTCTTCTTTGTCCTTATCCATTCCGTATTTTTTGCGGAAACGCTCGATGCGACCGGCGGTATCGATCAGTTTCTGACGCCCTGTAAAGAACGGGTGGCAATTGGAACAGATTTCCACTCTGATCTCTTTGACCGTCGATCTTGTTTTGATGACGTTACCGCAGGCGCATGTGATAGTCGTGTCGAAATATTGAGGATGTATTTTCGGTTTCATTTTATAACCTCAAGCTCCATAAACTTTATTTGCAATTTAGCCATTAAGTATAATCAATATACTCCAAAACGCAAGCTAATTCAGGAACACAATATCAGTAAATAAGTTCGTCTAAATTCAGGGAATAATTGATAAATAAACGGGAAAATATCAATCACGCTGATGTATTTTACATTCCACCGACATTGATCCGGGAGGAAATCTGATAACCTAAGTCGAAGGCTTCTTTCATCTTATCGGCATCCTTGGCCGTTGTTCCAATGTCCCATCCCGATGCCGCATAGTTGATTGTACCGCAATTTTCTATCTCGACCCATTTAAAAAAGCCTGCTATCACGACCCGGGCGTGTTCGAATTTTTGTCTTTCTCCGCCGACCAGGACAATCGCCCCCAGCCTTTTTTTACTCAGAATCCTTTTGAAATGATGATTGGTCTGGTTTGAAAAATCAGCGGGGCGAAGGCAGTTGCAGCGGTCGATAAATAACTTTGACTGAGCTGACACGGTATCGAAGTATACCGGTGAGCCGAACAGGATAATATCCGATTCAATCAATGAATCATATACGTGATATATCTCATCTTTGAAAAAGCAGTAATCGGGTTCGGGGCTTTTACCGCATGACTGGCAGGGTAGATACTGGTAATGGTTGAGATTGATTATTTCATTATGTGCCGGCTGTGGAGCACCCTGAATAATTCCTTCGGCAATATGCCCAAGCAATATTTCTGTCGAGCTTCCTTTAACCGGGCTACCCGTCAGGGTTAGAATATTCAGCATCCAATTTCTCCAGTTCTTCCAAACGGCTGTACAGTTCAAGCAGGGTATCTTCGATATCTGATTTTTGTTTCGACACATCGGCCAGTTTCTGCCAGTCCGCTTTTGGAATATTGTATTTTATATCGCGTTCCAGCCTGGCGGCGGTTTTTTCGTGATCCTCGATTTTTGATTTCGTGGAACGCAGTTCTTTTTTTATGCGGCCTTTGGCCTGGGATAATTTTTTAAACTCGACATATTGCTGAATTCTCTCGGGGGCAGTTGTCTTTTTAACCGGGGCAGTCTTTTCCGATTCTTTCTTTTCCCTGTAGTAGCTGTAATTACCTCCAAACAGGACGGCTCTGCCGTTCTCAAGGGCCAGGATACG
>QNAH01000422.1 GCA_003641425.1 Candidatus Zixiibacteriota bacterium | reverse complement strand
CGGGAAAGAAAACACTTCTGATATTACGGCCCGGCAAACGGTACCGGTACAAAGCTGATTATAAAAATAATTATCGCAATATAACCTGCCAGCCGGGTCAATCGGGGTACCTTCATGGTATCATTGATGGTCGGCGGATGTTTGATCCCGAACAAAAAGACCAGCGCGCCAAAAAACCACCATCCCGGCCACCAGAACCCCAGCGCTACCAGCAATGCGAAAAACACTCTGCTGATACGGTACTGCATCTTTCCGAACAGACCATAGATAATATGTCCGCCATCTAACTGACCGAGCGGTAACAGGTTAAGCATCGTCACCAACAGCCCGACCCAGCCGGCAAAAATGGTCGATGACAGCTCGATGGCATAACCATCGGGAATGGGGCCGATTATCAGCCAGCCGAGAAACCGTATCAGTAAAGATTCGCCCAGACTCCAGCCGTCCACAAAATCCGCTTCTATTATATGGGCATTGGCAAAACCGATGACCAGGACAATTACTGCAACCACAAATCCCGCGATCGGGCCGGTGGCGCCGACTTCAATCAGGTCGCGCCGGTTGGTTATCGGCGAGCGGGTCTTGATCACCGCCCCGAACGTACCGGCAATATTCGGTGCGGGAAGGAAAAACGGCAGCGACATAAAAACACCCCGCCGCCGTCCTGCCAGGTAATGTCCGAATTCATGAAAAAGCAAAATTGATATCAGGCCGATTACAAATTCGAAACTCTCGCCGACCGCCCCGGGCTGACCGAGATACTCCAAAACGGCTCGGGGATTCAGCATGGTATCGATATCCAGCCGCCACATCAGCGGCGCCAGGAACATGGTTAAAAGCGTGGCCAGAAAAAGGACGATATTGACCCACGGGATCTTTCTGGATTTATCCTCCCGAACGACGATCAGCAGTCCGTCGGCATCCTCTTTGACCTCGGTTATAAATCCCGACGGACGCAGCCTTGCCTGCATCTTTGATACGGCGCTGTCTTTATCGGCATACGGCCGGGCACGATATATAAGCCGTCCTCGATGGTTATAGATGGCCGAAATCTCGAACAGGTCGGCCAGTTGATAGTAAATCGACTTTGATATCAGTTCCGGATTTTTCAAACCGCTTTCTCCAGAATTCCCTTCCGTTTCCTGTTTATAACATGATTTAACTTAAATGGTTCGGTTTGTCAAATGGTTATTGATCCGCGGAAAAAACATAAAAAAAGAAGCAGGGTCCTTGACCCTGCTTCTTTTGCTTAAACGCAGCTTCTTCTTAATAACCGGCAAGCGTCCACTCGCCCTGGATGCACGGACCGAAATTGAAGTAGTAATCAATCAGGTACGTGACATCCGCAGCGTCAACAGCACCGTCGGCATTGACATCACCGAGGTGCAGGAACGGATACGGGCCGTTTCCACCGTAATAAACATAGTCGATCAGATAAGCAATGTCGACCAGGTTAATCACGTTGTCGTTATTAACATCGCCGCGGCCAAATCCGCACCACTTGTTAGCGGTATGAGCAAGATCGGCATAGCTTTCCGGCAGATCCGGGTTTTCCAGATCCGGCAGACCGAAGAAGGCAATACCCAGTGTCAGAACACCGGTGCCCATTTCCGGCATATCAAGCTCGGCAATGTTGAAGAATACGTCACGGTCGTCGATGACAGGCAGGCACGGCGCGGCGCCGGTCTGGAAAGTCAGACCCGGAACCTCCGACAGCCAGTAGTACAGTGAATCCAGCCAGACATCCGAGTCGTTCCACGGACCCTGCTGTGATTCAATACCCTTGGCGCCCCGCATCGGCTCAAATCCACAGCCGAACGGGATTCTGACCATACCCCAGCCGCCAGTCGGGTTGGAGCAGTCATAATCGTAAGCCAGTGACAGTTCTTCGCTGTAACCGGCAACGTCGGTGCCGATGTCGAAGTCCAGCATGGCGCCGACATAGACGTCATTGACAGGGCCGTAACGGCCGCTGAAATCGAATTTGTAGATAACGAAGTTGTTCAGCAAGGCCTGATCATAAGCGCCGAACACGGAACCGCAGGCGTGGAAGCCCATGGTCAGAGTGTCACGCAGCGGCGGCTGGACACCTTCGTTGATCATGTACAACCAATCCCAGCTGGTGCAGTTGCCGAGCGTGTCGTATTCGCACATATCGGCAACGGAGTCGACGAATGCAAAGGCAACGATTTCACCAAACACATCCTCGTAGTTCGCGCCAAAGTCGTTGGAAATGGTTCCCAGAAGGACGTTGGTGCGGTGACTCGGAGCACAGGTCTGGTCAAAGCAGTTCTGATCCGGCAGAATGGTTTCCCAGTTATTCGGATTCGAATGCCAGTTGCCGGCATGCGTGGCCATTCTGGCCGAGAAGATGCCCGGCTTTCCAGGAGGAACGCTGCCGACTTGCGGACCGGCAAAGAACAGTGCACCCTGGAAGAAGGAGTCATCATCATCATCGATCAGGTAGGTGCTGTTGGCAACGCCGTCCTCGAGAAGTTTTGTCGAGTTGAAGACGTCGCACTGGTTGGCAGCTCCAACGCCGAATGTGAAGAGCACATTGTCGTAGAGACAGCCGCCAACAATACCGAGGAGGATCTGCGGAACCGCGTAGTCGCCGCCGTCAATCCTGGCGCTATCAAGGAAGTAGTCAGGATCGTCGGTATAGATGTAGGCATACATCGGTGTCAGACCTCTGGGCACCTGGGAGCCGTCGATGAGAACTTCGATATCAATATAGTTTGAAGAATCATTGTACGCACCCTGAGGCGGAACAATAGTCCCCGGAGCCGGGGCAGTCAGGCCATAGATCCATGCCGGATAAGCATAGGCCG
>QNAH01000421.1 GCA_003641425.1 Candidatus Zixiibacteriota bacterium | reverse complement strand
TATTCGATATCTTCCCGGGTGGTAAATCTTCCCAGGGAGAAACGAATGGATCCCTGTGCCAGTTCCACCGGGACATTCATCGCCAAAAGAACATGCGATGCCTCGAGTGATCCCGAAGTGCAGGCCGAACCGGATGATACCGCGACACCTTTCATGTCAAGTGACAGTATAATCGACTCGCCCTCGATAGCCTTAAATGATAAATTTACAGTCGATGGAATCCGCCTGGCATCACGCGGACCGTTCAAAAATACATCGGGTATTTTGCTCTGAATTCCATCGATCAATAACTCCGACAATTCCGCCCAGCGTTTATGGTCATTTTCTCTAAGACTTTCGGCCAGTTCCAGCGCTTTGGCGAACCCGACGATGCCGGCGACATTCTCCGTCCCTGGGCGGCGTCGTTTCTCATGATGTCCCCCATAAAACAATGGTGTCAATTTGAAACCTTTGCGGATATACAGGATCCCGGTACCCTTGGGGCCGTACATCTTGTGACCGGTCATCGACAGCATATCCACATTGAGCTCATTGACATCGACCTTGATCTTTCCGGCCGACTGAACGGCATCGGTGTGAAACACGGCACCTTTGGATTTTACTATTTCCGAGAGCGATGCGATATCCTGTATGACCCCGACCTCGTTGTTGGCATGCATGATGGAAACAATTGAGGTCTGATCGGTAATCTTCTCCTTGAGTTCATCAGCCGAGACGATACCCGCTTCATCGGTCCCGATATAATCGGCTTTGAAATTTCTTTTCTCGAGAAACTTGACTGCTTCAAGAACGGCATGATGCTCGATGGCAGACGTTATGACATGGTTTCTTTTCTTTTCTTTATAGTAAGCGGTTCCTATAACGGCCAGGTTGTCGGATTCGGTTCCGCCGCTGGTGAAGTAAATCTCCGACGGATCGGCGCCGATCAAATCGGCGATTTTTTCGCGGGCCTCTTCTATGGCTGTTTTGGCCTCGCGGCCAAAATTATGTACCGAACTGGCGTTGCCATAAACTTCTTTTAAATACGGGAGCATCGCCTCCAGCACTCTTTCGTCGAGCGGTGTGGTGCTGTTATTATCAAGATATATCTGCTTCAAAAATACCTCTAATTCAAAAACATCAGTTAAATTCCATAAATATATAAACTGGCTCGGGTTTGTCAATATTCTCCGAATTCATTAAGCCATACAGGAATACGAATAATGGATTAGAAAGCGTAAAGAATCGTGAAATGGATCCTGTCGCCGGAGTCGATTCCCTCGGATTTAATATGGCGGGCATAATCGAGCCGAATGGGACCGGCCGGGGAAATAAACTGGAAACCCAATCCAAAAGAATATGCCAGGTTGTTCAACTTTATATCGGTGCGATTGATGTAACCGTTGCCTATATCGGTAAAAATCGATCCCCATAATTTTCCAATTATCGGATATCGGAATTCCTGATTAAAAATAACGATGATATCTGCCCCGCTGAAATTGCCGGCCTCGCTCAGTGGCCCCAGCTCGTTTTCCGAAAATCCGCGGACGGTGTTGGCGCCGCCGATATAATAGCGATCGTCAGTCGGCACCGTCACCGCATCTCCAGTCTCCTGCAAAAAGCCGCTTTTGAACCTTGTCGCCGATATCCAACCCGGCCAGACCCGCTGGTAACGCGACCAGCTTCCTTCCAGATGGTAAAATGAATCGTCACCGCCGAGAAAGCCGCCTATATACTCGAAAGCAGCGCTGGTCACCGATCCCCGGGTCGGCACAAAAACATTATCACGAGAATCACGGACAATGCTCAAATAATATTTCCTTCTTACCGAAATACCCTCTTCTTCCTTAATTTGTTCTTCAGCTTCTTTGCTGACCCCGTAAATATCCACCTCCTCATACTGCAACCCGGTCAGCAGTTTCAGATTATCCTTTACGTTCCAGGTCGTTGTCGCCGATATAAACCATGTTTGTTTGCGGTACGGCTGCAACAGCGAGCGCACCCCCGGCTCGAGCTGGGCGGTCAGTGTCAGCGGCATGCGCAGACCCATAAACCAGGGTTCGGTAATTCGGATACGGTAGCTGTGTTCCTTCAGACGCCACTGGGTAAATATTACAAATGACGCCTTGGCGCTTAATTCCAGGTAGCGGGATCGCAAAAAATTGCGCTTGCTCCAGGCCCCGGAAAAAGACCATGTTAAATCCTTGATCGAATCCTGGGCGGCGCCGGTTTTGACGGATACATGATGCGGTTTCTTTTCGCGCAGGTTCAATATGAAGTCGGGATTAAGGCGTTCCTCCATGGTCGAAGTATCCCGCACGGTACTATTGAGCCGCAGGGTAAAATAGTACCCGGTTTCAAGAAGATGTTTTTGTGATTTGAGAATATCCTTCCGGCGATACAGGTCACCTTTTCGGAAGGTCAATTCCCGCCGGACCAGCGAAGTGTCAAAATTTTCCGCACCTGATATTTGTACATCGCCGAAATAAACCAGTGAGTCCGAAAAAATATCGAAGCACACGGCGGCATAATCGGTCTCGGCAGAAGTATCGATAACATATTCCGCTCGCCCGTACGGATAGCCGTTGTTGGCCAGAACCGATTTCATATCATAAGCAGCCTGCCGTAATAAAAACGGATCGACCGGCTTGCCGTATTTGAATCGCCGGGAGATTTTCCGAAAGTTACCATCAAGTTTGGGTTCGTATATTCCGTTGATATTTACCGTGTCATAATAAAATCGTCTTCCTTCATCGATCTTTATTCTGATAAGCGCATTGGAATCCGGCAGAATCGGCTCGAATTGCTCGTTTATACCGACGCCGAGATACCCGGCAGACATGTAAAGATACT
>QNAH01000420.1 GCA_003641425.1 Candidatus Zixiibacteriota bacterium | reverse complement strand
TGACAAGTAAGTCACCGATAGCCTCAGTCAGCGCGATCGGGGTCGAATTCAATTTTCCGGCCAGACAATTGGTTTTCATTCCGATAACCCTGCCCGGTAAAAGGTTCCGTAGCCTGTTGCCCAACGAAAGGGCTTTTAGGTGGCGCTCAAGGCCGGCGTTGAGCATAACGATGTAATCATCTTTGCTCAAACCCTTTTCGGCCGATGCACCGGTTTTCCTGATTATTGTTACCTGGCTCATACTCAATATTATACAACGATTTCCACGGAAACTGTCAACACTTTTTTGCTTGACCGTATATGTAAAGATTCGTATTCTGCCTTGAGGATAAAATATGCTTAAAAAGTTCTTTTTTTTACTATTTTCAATCTTTTTTTCCTGTTTCTCATCGTGGGCACAAGACGTTTCCATGAGATTTCCAGCTGTAGCTGATATGTTTTATCCGGCCGATCCCGGACAGTTACGCCAGATGGTCGACCAGCATCTGTCAGATGTCCAAGATCTTCCTGAAATTGACGGGCAATTGATTGCCCTGATTGTCCCTCATGCCGGTTTGATCTATTCGGGACCAATCGCCGCTTACAGCTATAAATTGCTTGAAAATTCGGGTATAGACAAAGTCATTTTATGCGGCCCATCTCATCAGTATGGTTTTGACGGGCTTTCAGTCTATGCCCCCGATGGAATATGGAAAATGCCCTTTGGTGATGTCAAGGTGAACCGGGAAATCACTTCAAAACTTCTTTCATTTTCGAATAAAATTAAGTTTATCCCGGAGGCGCATGATCGCGAACATTGCCTTGAAGTGCAGCTTCCCTATTTGCAAACAGTTCTCGATGAGTTTACCATCGTCCCTATTATAATGGGGAGCCAGAGCAAGGGAAATATCAGACTTATGGCTGATGCTTTGAAGTCTATCGATCTTGATGCGGAGACAATTTTGATTTCGTCTTCCGACTGGCAGCATTACAAACCGGCATCGGAGGGGTGGAAATACGATTCGACCGGTCTGGCCTGTTTCGAACAGCTTGACCCGGTCAGACTTGAGCGACATCTGGCTGACGGTTCGGTTGAGATGTGCGGCGGAGGGCCGGCCGCGGCGGTCATGAAAGCGGCTATTGCTAAAGGCGCCAATAAGGCAAAGATATTAAAGTACGGCGATTCGGGGGATATATCCGGTGATAAAAGCTCTGTAGTCGGTTACGCCGCTATAGCGATATATAAGGCAGATGAAAATAAACCGGCGGACGCCGAAAAAAAAGATGTTGGTCATCAGAATACATTGGAGGATAAGGAATTGCCGTCTCAATTTGAATTAACGGATGAAGAAAAGCAAATTCTCCTGAAGGTGGCCCGAAAGACTTTGGAAAGCTATCTGGTTGACGGTTCGATGCCCGATTTTGATGTCACCGATAATTTGCGAAAATTCGGCGCGGCCTTTGTAACTCTGGAAAAAAGGGGCAAGCTTCGCGGCTGTATCGGCCACACAACGGCGGTCGAGCCGCTATATAAGACAGTCTCAACCTGTGCGGTCCAGGCGGCGGTTTCAGACAGCCGTTTTCCACCTGTCAATCGTGCTGAGCTCGATGAGCTACATATTGAGATTTCGGTCCTGAGCCCGATGCAGAAGGTCGAGTCATTGGATGAAATCAAGGTCAGCCGCGATGGTTTAATGATATTCAAGGGGAGAAATCGGGGATTGCTTCTCCCCCAGGTCGCGACCGATTATGCCTGGGACAGGACCACGTTTCTGGAACAAACCTGCCGTAAGGCGGGATTGCCGGCCGAGGCCTACAGGAGCCCCGAGACGGTTATTTATAAGTTCCAGGCAGTTATATTCGGTGAATAATTATAGGGCGGCTTGACATTATCAGCAGGCTTAGTTAAACTATCAGTTTTGTTTTACAGGAGGGTGACCAATTGATATACGGAGTGATTCTGGCGGGTGGCAGAGGTGAGCGTTTCTGGCCGCTGTCGCGAATGCAGAGGCCGAAACAGTTGCTGAAGCTGATTTCCGAGAAAACCATGCTTCAGGAAACTATTGACCGGGTCCTGCCGCTTATCCCTATGGAAAGAATAGTTGTCGTCACGTCCGAGGATATGACTCCGCTGATTCTTAACGAGATCAAAAGTATGAAGGCGGAGAACATCCTGGCGGAACCATTTGGGCGTGATACCTGTCTGGCTATCGGACTGGCCGCGGAGCATATCAAAAAAGCCGATCCGGATGGTGTCATGGTCGTCCTATCGGCGGATCACATTATCAAACCTCCGGAGAAACTCCTGGACATAATAAAGGTGGGGGCGCAGGTTGCGGCCGACGAGGATAAACTCATTACCATCGGCATTAATCCAACGCGCCCGGAAACAGCCTATGGTTATATAAAACTGGCCGAGATGTATAAAGCATTCGAGGGTATACCGGTTTATGAGGTCGATTCATTCACCGAAAAGCCAAAAACTGCGGTAGCCCAGCAGTATTATTACGGACGAAAACATCTCTGGAATTCGGGTATGTTTATCTGGTCGGTCAGCAGTGTTTTGACGGCGATAAATCAGTGCCAGCCCAATATGGCCTCGCAACTTGACGAATATGCCGTTAAAATCGGGACCGATGAAGAAACTGTTGCCAGGCGAGAGCTTTATGAAGGCTGTAATCCTATTTCGATAGATTTTGCCGTTCTTGAAAACGCGGAAAATGTTCTGGCTATCCGAGGTGACATTGTTTGGGATGATGTCGGGAGCTGGAACGCTCTGGAACGCTACAAGAGTAAGGATATCAACAACAACGTGGTAATCGGGGGAGCCATAATTGCGGACTCATTCGAGACAACGGTTTATA
>QNAH01000419.1 GCA_003641425.1 Candidatus Zixiibacteriota bacterium | reverse complement strand
TTTACGATTTTCAGGGCGGATATCGTTGCCCTTGATACCGATTCGCAGGAGCCGGCAATTTTCACCGAATTTGGATGGGGCGCCTTCAATATGTACCGCAAACGGGTAGTTTTCAGGTGAGGTATAGTTGTATTTGAAATGATTAATGAATTCCTCGGTACGGATGGCCTCGTTCGGCGGCAATTCGCCGCGTTCGAGATATGAGCGGGCCATGATGAAGGAGGCGTCATCGACATCGATAGCAAAAGTCGAGAGATGGTCATCCTCGGTATCGACAAACGGGTTGACGCCGTAGTTTTTGAAAAACATGGCGTCGAACGGCTCGCCGTTGACAATCTGCGTCCCGCCGTGGGCGGGGGGATAGCCGCCGATTGGGTCACCGATACGGCAGGCATCCACAGAATATGCAACCTCTCCCGCGCGGCCGCCTCTGATTATAATTTCTCCTTCGGAAGTCGTAACAACGCCTGCAGACTGCTTTAGAAGCTTATCGACATTTTGCACCGGCATTGTCTTTATTTCTGAATTATTCCCTTTAACTTTTACAACAGAAGTTGGCGTTTCATCGATTTTATCGATTTCGGCTTTAACTTTGATAACCTGCCCCAAATCATTTACGGCCTTTTCCATTTTGACGTTCTGTTCGGTAATAAGGTCGTTCGAAACGGTTATGCAGGTGATTTCTATAGTCCGGTATCCGATGGCTGTATATCTTAGTGTATATTCCCCCGGTTCGATAAACATTATAATATATTTCCCGTCCGGGTCGGTCATGGCGCCCTGATTGGTGCCGACGAGCATGACCGAGGCGCCGGTGATCGGTTTACCGGTTTCCTTGTCGGTGACGACGCCTTTGATTTTACCGGTGGTTCCGGCTGTGATGACAAGCGGGATGATGATCATGATTGCCGCGATCAACATCAGTGCTGAGATTGTTTTTGCTTTCATTTCCTGATACCTCCTGAGAATTAAATTAATTTCGTGTTTCTGATGTGGATACAGACTGTGGGGAGGAATCTTCCCGGGAAAATCGAGGTGTATAAAAAAAGTTTAACTTGTCGGGAATAAAAGAGTATATTTCAGTAAGATCTTGCAACCGATTGTCATTTGATATTGTCTTAAGGGCGAATATGGATAAGGAACAGTTCTGGACGCTACTGGAACCGGTTCACGCGCAGGCCGAAGCCTATTGCCGGAGGTTGACCGGGTGCCGGGATGACGGCGACGACCTGTATCAGGAGTCGCTTCTGACAGCTATGCGTAAGTTCGGCACTATCAGGGAGATGAGTTCATTCCGATCATGGCTGTTTCGGATCATTGTCAACAGCTTCAAGAACCGGAACAAGCAGCCATGGTGGCGGCGCCGGACTGAAATGGCGCCGGAGTCGATCGAGGTGGAGTCGGGCGGCGATCCCCGGGGACAGCTTGACTCGACCCGCTGGCTGGAGCGGGCGATGGCAGCGCTTTCGGCGGAAGACAGGGCGATGATTGTTTTGTTCGAGATCGAGGGTTATCCGGTGGCGGAGCTGGCATCCATATTCGGGAAACCGGAAGGTACAATCAAGGCCCGGTTGTTCCGGGCGCGGAAGAAGATGCGGGAACGTATCGAGCGGTACCTTTCGAAAACTGAAACCAAAAATTCTGCAAGCGAGGCGGAATATGGCGAAGCAGAGATTGCATTGCAAAGAAGTAATCCGGCTGATCGATAGTCACGCCGGAGAGCTCGACCGGGAGGTGACCGAGCATATTAAGTCGTGCCCGTCATGTGCCCGCGCCGCAGAAGCGGCCGGAGTGCTGAGAAATACGCTCGATGCCGCCACCAATAATGACATCGGTGACGCCACGCCATTTGACCGGATACGATCCCGGACCGAGGCGGCGGTCAACGCAAGAAAGGAAAACATTATGGAAAAGGTCAAGAATCAGGTCGGCACGCGGCCGAGACTTATCGCCGGTTTGGGTCTGGCGATTGTTGTATTTTTATTTATCACGCTGGTGCCGTTTTCTTACACGATTACGGTTGGCTACGAGGTGGCCTTTACGAATATTGAGAATCTCGAACAAATCCCGGCCGAGCGAGTGATCAACGCAGTAAAGACGCTGGGATATGATAAGGCCATGATAAAAGTGTTCCCGGGAGAGATAACAATCGGCAACCTGCCGAGCTATCTGGCGGCCAAAGAAGTGTCGGCGGCGGTCAGGACTGTTACCGGGATCGAGGCGGTTCCGGAGATAGTACCGATTCGTCAGACAGTATCCGGTTCGCTTTATGCCCAGGTGATGGACAAGATGAAAATAGAGGTCAATACCGAGGGGAAGACCGACGCCGAGATTGCAGAAGAGATCAGGCAAAAGCTGATTGCCAACGGTTTCGATGAAGCTGATGTCAAGGTCACCAGCGAGGGAGATGAGAAGAAGATCGATGTCAGCGTTTCCAGGAGTGGAGCCGAGGGGGAACAGGAGACCGAAAGCAGGATTGAGTTGAAACTGATTGATGAAGGAAGTGATATATCATTTGATGCACCTCAGCCCGCCGAGCGGCTGGAGATAGATGCCAAAGGTAAGACCAACGAAGAGATCAAGGCTGAAATCGAGGCCAAGCTTGCCGCCGAAGGAAAAGAAGGCGCAAAGGTCGAAGTGACGACAAATGCCGACGGTCAGCGACAGATCAAGGTTGAATTCGAGAAGGAAGATAAGAAGTAAGAATTATTATAGAGAATTCGACGGTACAAAAAGCACCGCTTATGGGCGGTGATTTTTTATTGACTTGACATTCTGGTGTTGGCAGGCATAAATTTCGATTGGTTTATTTCTGGAATCAATGTTATGCCGGATTACAGCCCGACAAAAAAATATTTA
>QNAH01000418.1 GCA_003641425.1 Candidatus Zixiibacteriota bacterium | reverse complement strand
TTATAATCCTTTCCGACAGCGCACCGTAATTGGCGCTTCCCCAGCGGCGCGAAGCCGCAACAGCACGCGGCGCCATCGAGACAAAACCTTTTTTCAAATCGATCCCGGCGTCGATCAGGATATCTTCGGCCTTCTCCAGCGCGGGATTCATCACGGTCAAGCGGGGCGAATCAATCTTTAGTCTCTGCTTGCCGTATTTTTCGAAGATGTACCTGTACTTCTCCGAGCGGTGCCGTCCAACCACCGCTCCGGGATCGAGAACATCATGGAGCAATAGTCGCCGACCGTCACCCTTGAAACCAATTCTCCTCTTTACCCCTCCCAGATAGAATATCAGGGCCGAGGAAAACGACGGTGTCAAAAGCACTCCGACACCGTACTTTTCTTTTTTGATAAGCTCCGACTGGTAGTTGATGGCTTTCAGCCCGTGCAGATACTGCCCCTCGACAAGGATGAGCAGGACATCCGGTATCGACCGGTAGATCGGCTCGGCCCAATCGGGTATTAACAAATAGATGTCATCCTTGATTCTCCCGGCGGCAAAGGCGGCCACCGCCGTCTGGGCCATTAGCGAATCCCCGAGATGGTTGGGGGTACGGATAATAATTTTGCTCATATCATTCCCTGATATTTATTCTTTCCTGTCACGGTCGATTTTCCAACGGCGGTGCGTCCACATCCACTGGTCCGGGTATTTGCGGATCGCACGTTCCAGCCGATCGGTATATATCTGTGTCATCCAAAGGATGTCCTTTTCCCGATTGCCGCTGTTGGGCGGATATATCGGCGCCTCGATCACGGCGCGATGACGGTTGTATTTTTCCCGGATAATATAGCCGGAGATGATAGGAATATTCAGCTTGACCGCAAAAGCGGCGGCGCCGGTATGGGTCGCGGTGCGCCGTCCGAAAAAATCAACCACGGTCGCGCCTGAGGTCGAATGCTGGTCGGAGACCATGGCCACAAACTCGTTTTTTTTCAGAAGCTTAATAACCTGGCGAGTCTGCAAACCGGCGGTGATCACGCCCACCCCGGTCGATTTTCTATAACGGACAATAGCATCGTGCACATACGGGTTGTGCTGGCGGCCGACCAGGAAGCTGATCGGATAGCCCAGCGCACAGACCCATGAACCGACCAGTTCCCAGTTGCCCATGTGCCCCGTGACCATGACACATCCGCGGCCCTCCTTTTTGACCTGTTCGAAATATTCGGAGCCGGAATGTTCCGGGACAAGTTTCAAAACACCTTCTTTACCCAGAAGCGGAAACCGGGTGATCTCGATGGTACTTCGCGCGATATTGATAAAGACATTTTTGGTTATTGCCGCTATTTCGTCTTCGGATTTTTCGTTTTTGAAGGCCCGCCTCAGATTATCCAGAGCGACCCGTCTCCGCGAAGTCAGCACGGCATGAGCGATTTTACCCAATCCCATCGCAATCCAGTCGGCCGCACGGGCCGGAAGCAGTTGCGCCGTTTTCGACAGTCACCAGAAGGCTACATATTCAAGCCCATGGCTTATCTTCATCGTCGTATTCCTCCGGGTTATCGGGATCACCATAATCGAAATCGGTCGAATGGTACGCCTCGTCATCCTCCCATTTTTTGTACATCCGTTTCTTCTTTCTCATCTTCAGGATAAACCCAATGACAATCACCAGCGCCAGGAATATCCAGATAAAATAGAGATCTCCGAACAGGCTCATAATATTGTACCTTTCTTTGACGACTGCAAAAAACTCATCTTCAAAATCTTCAAGTGTCCCGCCTATCGATAATGACAAAGCGTCATCGATCGATTTCCGATCGCGCAAATTGTCCAGCAATATATTTAACGTCTCGACCCCGTATTCGTCGAGCAGATATTTGACCGCCAGGTACGATTCGGCATAGGCTATCTGCGCTTTTCCCTCGGAAAAGCGGTTCATGTTTTCTATCTCGCTGAGACTGATCAGACCGTTGAAGACGACCGCGCGCGACATGGCCAGGTTATTGCCCCATCCCCACTCGGCGGCGGTGTACATGGCGACACCCTCGTCGAGCCAGCGCGGCGGCCGCGTATGATAGAGACGGTCTTGAAGCACCAGGTGGGCGTATTCATGTTTGATCAGTTCTTTCAGCGATTTGCCCAGCCGGAAATGGGCGGGTGATTTGAGCGCAATCATCTCGCGATACGGCAGGGCGGCGGCCGCGCCCCAGTCCGGGAAGGCGGTTCCGATCAGGGCCTTGAAGTCGGCCAGGTTATCGCGGATATAAATTTTTGGTTTGTAATCGAGAGTATCGTTGAGGATGACATAGAGCCGACTCCGGGCGAAGGTCACGGCCGAGTCGATGGTATTGATAAACTGCATGGTTGGAGCGCTGTATTTAAAATACTGCCGCTCGATAAATGTGTCGTCCCGCCCGAACGCCGCCGCGGATATGAGCAGTGAGACAGCTATTGTCACCCATAATCGAAAAGATTTCATAGGAACAATGATAATAAGAAGGCGGGAATAAAACAACAGTTAGGAGATGTAGTACTCGAGGTGAAAAAATCGGCTTTGTTTCCCCAACTTTTAATGGTTTTTGCTGTATTCCCCTGTCTGCCATACAGTTGCGGTGGTGTTTCAAGTGTATGCAGGACAACATGTTACAAATCGTTATTGAATCGATATATTTTTTGTTTTTTTCTATTTTTTGTCTTTTTTTCAGTTTTGTATTTATCAACTCGTTTTCCATTGCGAATTATCCTCCATATATAGCCGGAATCCCGATTATCATCGAATTGGTGATGATTTTGTACGAGGGGGGGGGTGGAGGGTTGCCTTAACCAGTGTTACTCTATATTTTGGATTTCAAGATGTTTTATACGTACCCACCCGTTGGGTGGGGTACCATT
>QNAH01000417.1 GCA_003641425.1 Candidatus Zixiibacteriota bacterium | reverse complement strand
GTAATCCTGTCAGCGCCGATACCAAGGCCGCCGATAGCGATCCCTTTCAATTCATCACAACCCATACCCAGCGCGCCGATCGCGATTCCGTTAACACGATTTGCCGCCAGACCGATTCCCCCGACCGCAATACCGTTCATCTCCTCGACAGCCATACCGATACCGGCCAGCCCAACGCCGTTCAGCGTGTCGGCCACAACTGCCACCCCTCCCACGGCAAGACCGTTTATCTCATGTGCCGATGGCGCTATCAGCCCGACTTCCAAACCGTTCATAATAAAACGATCATTATCGCCCGGATTCCAGAGCGTAACATTCAAACCATTGACATTGATGACATCTTTATCTGCGAAATTGAAACGTAAACCTGTTAGCCTTTTGGGGTCGCCGAAACTGATGCCGTAATCATCGACCGTCAGACCGACCGATGCCGCCTGAAGAGTACTTCCCAATAGAAGAAAAAAGAATAACGGTAATAAATACGATTTTTTCAAAATAATGCCCTCCTGCACAAATTCACAATTTATATACGTCACATAGAAAGGACTGTTTCATGAGGCCGAATGTTGCCCGGTCGGCTCACTTTTTCCGGGTCCAGTGATTCTCCAGAAATACCTTGTACTCTTTTCCGGGCATAGCCGGCTCAAAGATCTCATCGAATTCGTTTTCGTTTTTTATCCTGAAAGTATACCGCGCCTTCCATCCCTCCGGCACATTTTCAAGCACCTCCGATGGAAAAACCATCGTTTTGCCGTCATCGGAGAGACTGTCAAGGGTGAACTGATCGACATATCCTTCGATATTGAATTATCTCAATACAACCTTTTCGCGGATACCATCATAACTGAAAAAGGCCCGGTCCTCATGCGTCTCGCCCTTGGGATTTTTTTCCTGCGGCTCGAATCGGGATCTGTTTTTGGCGTAAAGGTACTTGCCGTCCATAATAAACTCGTAGGTGCGGTCACCCTTGCCGATCCCGGCCAGACCGGATTTAGCGCCATCCCAGGCGCCGACAAAATAGTCCAATACCTCCCGGTCTTCGGGAACAGCCTTATCTTGACTATCCTGAGCAAATGAAATTAATGGAATAAAAATAATAGCGAGAATCAATAATCTGAACATAACTGCTCCTCCGTTTGATTATTCGATCCATGGGTTATAATCAAACCGGGGCCCGCAGGCAATGTGATTATTTGCCTGCGGTGTCATCGCGCCATTGACGGAGTATCTTTTCCCAGCGCTCCGCCGATTTCGCGCTGAATCCGCTTTGAAGCAGGTCGTTCATCTCGAATGAAAGACTGTCCGGAAGCCATTCGCCCAGAGCCCGGAATACCTTCCCGACTTCGGCCAGCGTTTTCTTCGAAGATTTGGCCTCGATCATGGTGACCAGGCTGTCTTCAAACGTCATCACACACTTATCATAATGGTATTCACCGACACCCGAAATCTGAAGCCAATCATTGGTCTTGTAAACATCGAACACGGCCGAATCCCCGACCATTTGCATATCCCTGTACTCCAGCCGGACATTCAGGGCCGAATCATACGAGGCCATATTGCAAAGGTCTTCCCGGTCGATTATGTATTTATCATCCAGCTTGAAAATAATATCCTCGGCATACAGCGACATGATTTTCTCGACATCATGACTGTTATACACCATTTCATAATTTTTCGCCAGTTCGACCGGGCTCTGTTTCGAGCATGAGAGGATTATCAAAAAAATAAAGACAAAAAAACAAAATACGGATTTTTTCATATAACGATCTCCATATTGATGTTATGACAACGACAATACCTCTATATTTCCTCGGTCAGCTCGAGAAAACGCTTGTACGGTATCGCCGTCCAGCTCTGTGATTCGAAAGCGCCGTGAGCCAGCGAGATCATCGATACTTTCGCCGCCGTCTCCGAATCGGGCGCCTCATAGATATCGAGAAAGTCATGCCCCCCCAGAAGCGCATAATGCGCCAGAAATTTCACCTCGGGGCATTTCTCCTTGACCCGATCGAGCCAGGCTCGACCGATCTTCGCCCGGTCCTTCATTTGCTTGGAGACTTCGGGCGCAAGCTTGGTCATCAAAACATAAGTCGGCATAAGTCAACTCCCTTTATTTATGAAATGATTTTCCGGCTGATTCGATCAGGACGGGACAGCCATCGCCAATCCCGCCTTTGTTCAAATATATAACGTGATATCCATAAAGACAAGCAAAAGAAATTCCGCCCAAATACATTACACCCGGACCTGATTATTCGGCCCGGGTGTATGTTATCTCGAGCATCTTGAATTGATCCGTCCCGCCGGTCAGTACCTTGATGTAAAAAACGACTCATACATAAACGTATTCTCGTCGATCATGTTATGTACGCGGCAGATCCCTCGCAGCCTGGGAAGCTTGTCCACAGACCTCCTGAGGTACGAGGAATTTGGCCATTCCTTTCAATTACTTTTATATCCCCAAACACGGTTTTTGACAAAAATCGTTTGAGGATGCCATCCCGAGATTGCCCTTTATTATCCATGGGTCGCCATCCTGCCGCCCACCGTTTATTTCACCCCCTGTTGTAGCGCGGACATTCCTGTCCGGGGCGAAAATCTGTGGTGTCGGGTCACCGCACCCGACACCCGGCCGTACGTTCCTTTCTGTGGTGTCGGGTCACCGCACCCGACACCACATCCTCAAAGTTCACTCATATCAAACAATAAAAAATACGATTTCCGTTTGGCCCATGCTTTAGTTGCTTATTGCGATTTTCATGCTTCGCATGAAATGTCAGGAGTGTAAAACTCACTGGTCTGCCGAAAATCATCACCATGTACGATTTCACTAGTACATCGGTGATGATCGGAATCAGGGACTCATATATAGAGGGTGTATTGT
>QNAH01000416.1 GCA_003641425.1 Candidatus Zixiibacteriota bacterium | reverse complement strand
CGGCGGCCAATATCGGCGGTGCGGCCAGCGCCCCGATTGTGGCCGCGTATCATAATGAAAGCCTGGTGCCGATAAGTATATTAATGGCCCTGATTGGCTATGCTATAGGAAACTATGGCGCCCTGGCGGCGGCATGGCTGTGTTCGCTGGTTTAGGAATATCGAATATTTATATTGAAGAAGTGTAAAAATGCGCTTCAAATTTAATAAACAAAACGTCTTAATACTGCTTTCCCTGCTCATATTTGCGGCGGCATCTATTATAAGATTCTGCTGGCTTAATGCCGACCCGCCGTTGTTTTTCACGGGTCTCGGGCAGGCGCTTCAGACCGATCCTTACAATATAACATACTTTGCAAGGAATTTTGCCCTGTTCGGGGACTCCGATATTTTTGATTATCCGCGATTGATAGTCTTTAAATATTCGCTTATGTCGCTGTTCAGTTATATCTTTTTTGCGATCGGGGGAGTTTCAAGATTTACTGCCAATCTCGCCGCGGCGGTTATCAGCCTGGGTTCGATATTTATCTATACAAGAGCATTGCAAACGCAAATCGGGAAATACTGTCTGATAGCCGCGCTTTTGCTTACTGCCAATACGATCATGATCGTCTACGGCAAACTGCCGTTTCTTGAGAACGGTTTGATATTCCTCTGCGCGGTGCTTTATTTTGTCGTGTTTAAGTATTCGGGTCAACTCTCCGGATTGATAATAACCGGAGTTTTAATAACGCTATGCGGTTTATCAGGGAAGATGTTCGGATTGATGATGATATTTCCGGTGTGCGCGGCGTTGTTTTTTATGAGCAAAAAAACTGCAACAAAAAAAATCGTGGTGGTCGTGGCATCGTCTTTTGTTTCGTTTTTGATATTAGCCTTTTCTTTTTACGGTACCCGTATCGATGCAGTTTTTCAATTTTTGGGAGAGCAAACGGCCGGGGTTTACGGCATTCCAGTCGGGCTGACATCGCCGGTAAAATTTCTGGAGCAATTGACGACTTTTACGGGAAATACTAAGCTGTTTTATTTCTCGCCGATGCTTCTGGTTCTTCTGATAATAGCACTATTCATAGTTATCAATTCGCCCAGGTTGCGTGAGAAAATAAGATCCAACCTGCCGCTGTTATTCAATCTTGTATGGCTTGTTTCGGGATTTTTATTACTGTCTGTCTTCACTTATCGTCCGCTCAGGTATCACCTGTTTCTTGTATTCCCGATGGCCGGAGTCATATCGATTGTAATGTCGGAAGACGGTCTTAAAAGTCTGAATCCGCGTATCAGAATTGTAAATTCACTTCTGACCTTGGTGGTTGTATGGTATCTGGCGGTTCAGGCCGCTTTTATCGGGTATCTGGCATTTTTGAAGAAATACCCGCCTGATGAGATCAGCTGGTATGCATTGTTTCCGGCGCTGATCGTGTCGTTACTGGTCATGATTTATAAAAAGTATCTTAATGGCATTGTCAGGCGCAGGATGGAAATACTGATTATCTGTGGCGTCTTATATGTGGCACATCAAGGATTTCTAATTTACAAATGGCATGATACAATATCATATACAATGCATCAGGCGGGCAATGATCTAAAGGGTATCCTGAGCGATAATTGCAGATTGTCGGGTTCATACGCCCAGGCGCTGTCTATCGATAATGCGATCAGGTCGGTGACTTTTATACCGGGACCGCTGGGTGAAGATAAAAACAGAGTATGCGACTGGGATATAACCCACCTGGCTATCGAGGAGGGAAATGTTAAATCGATCTCAAAATATATTCCTCAACTTGCCGGCTCCCGCCGGGTTGCTGAATATTATCTAAAAGACAGCAAAGTCGGCATATACCGGATAAAATGCCGAACAGGTCGTGATTACGCAATGACCGATTTCGAAAGGGCGGTCGATCATATGACTTCCCCGCGGTATCCTGACAGCATATATTACTACCTCACTCGATTTTTGGAGCATTATCCGGAAAGCAAAGCAGGGTTGAGACTTCTTGCCGATTACTATTTTATGACCCAGAACATTGATAAAATTATTCCGACCTTTAATCGATTATTCGATTTTTATCCGAATGATTTCTGGCTTTATTTCGAATGCGGCCGGACCTGTTATATGCTGGCCAGGGTGACGGGCAACCCGGGGATGTCATATTCGGCAGAGCGATATTTTGATCTGGCAAGAGAAAAAAATCCGACTATGGATAAGATAATAACAGTCGCCCGTAAGAGAATCGACAGCATGATACGTTGATCTTCGGCAGACATGTCCTGTATTTTGCAGTAACCACAAAAATGCGGTAACAATGGCTGATATGAAGCAACTGGAAAAAGAGCGGGTTCCGATTTTGTGGGCGGTATTTTTTTCGGTAATCACCGCCGCATTTATTTTTATACGCCTTTGCTGGCTCGGTTCCGACCCGCCATTATATTTTACCGGTCTCGGGCAGGGATTACTAACTGATCCGTATAATACAACCTATTTTACACGAAACTATATTTTATTCGGTACGGCCGATCCATTCGATTATCCCCGATTGGTAATATTCAAATATTCTCTTGTATCGGTGCTAAGCTATTTACTTTTTCTGATCGGCGGTGTCTCTCGTATAACTGCCAATCTGACGGCGGTTCTGCTGAGTACCGGTGGAGTATTGCTTTATGTTGCGGGGCTAAAGCGTCATTCATCAAGACCGGCCATAGTGACATTGATTCTTCTTATTTCGAATATGACAATACTGGTGTATGGCCGGTACCCTCTTCTGGAAAACGGTCTTATTTTTCTCTGTGCATTATTGTATTTTTTCTTCATGAAGTACTATCGATCCGGGCCGATGCTTGCCGTCACCGGAATCCTGATCGCACTGACGGCTTTGATGGGGAAGATGTT
>QNAH01000415.1 GCA_003641425.1 Candidatus Zixiibacteriota bacterium | reverse complement strand
TCTATGATGACATCATCAAGAAATGTTTGGCCCAGGATCCAGAGGACCGCTATCAGAAAGCGGTTCAGCTTAAAGACGATATCCTCAACGCCATTTCAAGTGATTTCCAGCCGCCGCCGTCAACCGCCGGCGGCGATACCGGGGTGAACTCCTTTATCGGGAAATGCCAGTTTCTCGACACGCTCAAGGAGACAAAATTCAGCTCGACCATGCTCGTGGAAAACAAGGAATCGCATGATCTCTTTATCATCAAGAAAAGCAGTAAAAGCGGAAGCGGTTTGAAAGAGGCCAAATTGCTCACCAACCTCAAACATAAAAATATTGTCAATATTTTCGGCGCGGGCGGTAATGATCGCAGCATGGTGATCGTCATGGAATATGCCCGGGGCGGGTCGTTATCCGATCGGATGGTGAAACCGTATCCCTTCGAAAAGGCAATGGATATTATCATCGCCATTGCCGATGCCCTCGACTTCGCGCATAAAAACGGCGTTGTCCATGGCAATCTTCGCCCGTCCAATATTCTGTTTGCCGCCGATGATATCGTACGGGTTTCCGATTTCGGGCTGCCGCCGCATTACAGCCTGATGGAAAAGAATTGGTATGCCTCTCCCGAAAAAAGAGTCAGCAAGCAAAGTGATGTTTACAGCCTGGGCGTCATTCTTCACCAGCTTGTCTTCGGCAAAAATCCAATATACAGCCGTTCAAGCAATCTTTTCCTCGGGCGTACCGATGGTATAATTCCCCGCGGCATGGATAAAATTTTCGAAAAGTTATTGGCCATTCGAATCACCCAGCGCTACCGTTCCATTGAAGAATTTCTTTTCGATTGGGATACCCTGCAAAAAAACCTGAGTGATTCACAAAGACCGCGCCGGGCGGCACCTCCAAATGATACCGGAAAAGACTCGGCCAGGACCATTATTAAAATTTCAGCAATATCCGCGGCCGTTGTAATTGTAACCGTAATTCTGCTTATTCTCCATTTTACATATTGATTGTCAGCCTGAATTCCGTATAATAATATTGTAGTATTTTGAACATTTTGGGGGCTGAAACCGCTGCAAATTTTCTGCCGTAAAGTACGGGGCTGAGTCTTCCGATACCTAACTTTAAGGATCATCAATTGGGGCTGACCATTATATTAAACTTTGATCCCTCCGGAAAACAACGCCGGTTATGACAATGCCTTGCAAAACCTGAAAAATGACTGATATCTGATGGCGAAGGATAAAAACAGACAAAAGATTAACCTGAAGATTGGGGAACTTCCCACCCTGAAAGTGATTTCCACCAGCAATATTCAATTTCATGAAAAACCGGATAAGGGGAGATTTCTCAATCTGGTCGATCGTTTCGGCACCGAGGGGATTCTTAAAAATCCCCCGATCGTTGCCAGAATCAAAAACATAAAAAAGTATGTTATTCTCGATGGCGCCAACCGCGTGACGGCCCTGATGAAACTCGGCTTCAAACATATCGTAACACAGGTCGTTGATTTTGATGATCCCTTCCTGAGCCTGCATTGCTGGCATCACGCGGTGGAAAAGCTGGACAAAGAGTATTTTCTAAAAAATATCGGCCGCTTTCCCGGAATCGAAATCACCTTGAATGACGGCGGAGAAAAAGACACCGAAATAAATGAGAAATTGTTCCTTTCCGACGGGTTTCTCTGCCGGATGCTTTTCGCCGACGGGCAGACGGCTACGGCGCGTAACGGCGGTGACATTCTGGAGCAGGTCAAACAGCTTGGCAAAATCGCTGATTTGTATCTGCAAACCTCGTATTACGATCGGGTCAGCTATATAAATCTGGAACACCTCAAAAGGCATTATCCCGATTTTAAAACTCTGCTGACATTCCGCCATTATGATAAAGCTGATTTTGCCCGGATTGTCGAATCCGGTAGAAAAATCCCGGCCGGCATCACCCGGGTCTTTCTGCCCAAGCGGGCGCTGGGATTGAACGTGCAACTTGAGTTTTTGAAATCGGGATTGACTCTTGAAGAAAAAAACCAGTGGCTTGAAGATATGATACTGAAAAAAGTTCGCGGGAAGTCTATCAGATTTTACCGCGAACCCACTTTTGCATTCGATGAATAATTTCTGAATTTATAAACAGGCAAGGAGAGACTATGAGCCAGACCAGAATTATCCTGCCGGACAGGGAGATGCCGACAGCCTGGTATAATATCCAGCCCGATCTGCCGGAACAGCTTCCGCCGCCGTTGCATCCCCGGACACATCAACCGATCGGACCGGAGGATCTCGCGCCGCTGTTTGCAATGGAACTTATCAAACAGGAAGTCAGCCAGGAACCCTGGATAGATATCCCTGAAGAAGTTCTTGATACCTATCGGCTCTGGCGCCCGTCACCATTGCACCGCGCCCACCGTTTGGAAAAAGCGCTGGACACCCCGGCAAAGATCTACTTCAAAAATGAATCGGTCAGCCCGGCCGGAAGCCATAAACCGAACACCGCCATTCCCCAGGCATACTATAACAAGCTGGAAGGGGTCAAAAGGCTGGCCACAGAAACAGGCGCCGGTCAATGGGGAAGCGCTCTGTCCCTCGGATGCAGTATGTTCGGGATGGAATGCACAGTCTATATGGTCAAGGTCAGCTTTCAGCAGAAACCATACCGCCGCCTCCTGATGGAAAGCTGGGGCGCGGATGTCTTCGCCAGTCCGACCGAGATGACCAATTCCGGCAAGAAAATCCTCGCCGAACATCCCGATTCCACCGGAAGCCTGGGCATTGCTATCAGCGAGGCGGTCGAAGATGCCGCGACTCATGATGATACCCGTTATTCGCTGGGTTCGGTGCTCAATCATGTTGTTTTGCATCAGACCATAACCGGACTGGAAGCAAAAAAACAGCTTGAGATGGCCGGTGATTATCCCGATGTCCTTATCG
>QNAH01000414.1 GCA_003641425.1 Candidatus Zixiibacteriota bacterium | reverse complement strand
TATTGCCCGTTGCTAATATCTGTTTTGCGGAAGTCGATATCAGTCTGTCACTCGATAGGGACGGGCTCAAAAGTTTTCACCTTGCCGTCGGTGAACATTACCAGGTTCCCGAAAAGGAAATAGTCGTTGTCCGCGAAGCAAAGATTTCGGATGAAGAACTGCCGGTGGTATTTTACCTGGCCGGTCGCGCCGGGGTGAGCACTCAGGCTATCATAAAGCTTCGTCTTGATGGAAAATCGTGGATGGATATTTCCGCTCATTGCGGTCTTGGTCCAGAAATATATTATGTCTCCCTGAAGACCGATCCCGGGCCGCCTTACGGAAATGCCTACGGACATTTCAAAAACCGTAACAGAAATGAATGGAGAAACATTAAACTGACTGACGATGATATCGTCAATTTTGTCAATCTGAAATTCCTTTCCGAACATTATGGATACAGCCCCGATGAAATCGTCAAAATGAGAGCCAAAGGACAGGATTTTATCAGTGTCAATACCGAAATAAAAAAGAACAAAGGACAATCAAAAAAGGATTACACCTCCAATTCAAAATCCCAGGGTAAGGGCAAAGGCAAAGGGAAAGGTAAAAAATAAATAGGTTATGCCAGAAAAAGCGGGGTGTCATTGTAGGGCACCCCCTTTTTTTTATCAGGATTATTTCTTGACCGCTTCGATTTGAAGTTCGATTTTGATTTCATCACCGACTATCAGTCCGCCGGTTTCGATCGTCTTGCTCCAGGTCATGCCGTACTCTTTACGGCTTAGTTTTGTCTCACCTTCAAACGCTATTCTTTCTTTCCCCCACGGATCGGTCACCTTGCCGAGAAGTTCAAAGGGAATGGAAATATCTTTAGTTATTCCGTGCATGGTCAGCCTGCCGTTAAGGATCATGTCGTCTCCGTCTTTTTCGACACCCGTGCTTACAAAAGTCATCTCAGGATACTTTTCGACATCGAAAAAGTCGGTGGAACGAAGATGTTTGTCGCGATCGGCATTAGAGGTGTTAATACTGGCAATATCGATGATCACATTTGCTGACGACTTGATAGTATCATTCTCGTCGAATGTGATCTCACCGCTGAAGCTGGCAAAATTACCTTTGACATTGGTAATGACCAGATGTCTCACCGAAAAACCGGCATAAGAATGCGACAGATCGATGCTGTATTTGTCGGCGCTGAAAACAGCTCCGGCCGCCATTATGACCGCCAGCAACGAAAAAACAATAACTCGAAATTTCATAATAAACCCCATATAGTTAAAAACTGAAATTATTGTCGATAAAAGTTGATTTTCTCTGCTTTATAAAAGGGAAACCGGTGAACCCGGCAAAATGTTCCGAATAATAAACGGATGTTTAATTTATGATGATTCAGGTTTTAATTGCCTGAATGTCTGAAATACTATATTTGAATGAATTACAACAAATTAGAGGTGAGCGGGGATTGGGGAATTTATTCTTTGGGGATTATCAGGAAATTAAGATTTTCCACTATATCGCCGCCCTCGACTGTCTTGACTTGAAAAGTAACATGGGGCGGATCCGATGTGTACCCGTACTGGGCCAATTGCTCCGGATCGGGAAAGGCTTTATACATACCCGGCACGACACCGAGATAAAAATATTCGCCGTTATTGAAGGTGGTGATTATCACTTCTTTGCCGGTTAATTCATTGATAACCTTAATCTTAATGCCGCCGACACCGACCGTGCCATCGGCCATATTGCGCCTGACAATACCGTTGATCTCACCGGCGGTAACCACCGGGACACTGATACTGGTCACCGTATTGGGATTGATCAGGACCCGGAAATTTTCGTGAGCGGGTTGAAGCATCGGGTTGTCGAGGCTGTACGGATCGATCTGCACAATATATTCATCGTATGGTCGCAGACCGTCATAATAATAAAGTTTCTTACCTCCGGCGCGTTTTCCTCTGGCGCCCCCCACATTGGCTTTCAGTTCTGTCAGTAACTCTTCGCCTTCATCGAGGGCACCGTTGTAATTTTCATCCAGAAACGGCCAGACCACCGCTGTCCCCAATCCCAAACCGTTGCGGCGATCAAATCGGAAAGTTCCGGTCTCCTGATCAAAGCGAATCGAGCCCTTCTGGGTCTGCGTGAAGATTATCCTATCGTCATTGATATTGGCGCGGGAAGTGAAGTTTGCAAAATTGTTGAATATGTTAAAACCGATCATGAACATATTCGATGCAGTCAGATTATTATGCTCGTAGCTGAATGAAAGCTGACCCAATTTGAACATTCTTTTCTGGATATAAACTCCGTACTTCGATATCTGGTTCATATTATGATCATAGTCAATCTTGAACTGCGGCCGGAACCAGCGCACAAATGAAGTCGCGGCGAAAAGCTGGCTGGTAAGCTGCTTGTCGGTGCGGTTGACAAAATCGGAGATTTTATAACTTCCGATATAACTGAGGTGTAATTTATACAGCGGTAATTTAAATCCGTAATTCATATTTCTTATTTCATACAATGGATACCGATCCTGGGTAAAGCGGAAACGGAGACTTAAATAGCTTTTGCGGATCTTAAGCGGCGAGGACAGGGCGACCGAAATATTGTCGATCTGTTCCATCTTGTTCCAGAAGCCGTTTTCGTAATATTTGGTGTAACCGGCATTGATATTAACAAGTGACGGCCGACTGTAATTTAAATTGCATTCAAGGGCGTTCTCGGGGGAGTAGGAACTGCTCAAGAGCAGGCTGCCGAACGGATGAACGGTGGCTTCGGCCGCGAAGGTCGGTTTTTCATCCTCGATCGGATTGATCGGGTAATCGGCATTCACACCGAGTGTCAGACCGCTTAGCAGACCATAATAGGCATTGGCCTGGGCATATTTTTGATTTTCGATCCGTCCTGACTGTACTCCTCCGGCCAAAGTATATT
>QNAH01000413.1 GCA_003641425.1 Candidatus Zixiibacteriota bacterium | reverse complement strand
TCTTGTCTTCATGGGCCGGGGCCGCCGCCCGTATTAACCCAAAAGGGATCAGGGCCCTTAATCCCAATCCCACACTGGCCACAAATGTCCACCGGTACGCCGCTACCATCCCTCCGACAAGCGGTTCCAGGACCGTAACCAGTCTGCCGAAAATTACCGAACCAATCACACTCGCCAGAAGCGAAACTCCGAATGAAAGCGAAAAAACATAGGTCCTTTCCTCATGCGAGGTGTTGCGCATAAAAAACGGGGCCGCCGCCACACGGTAGAAAGTCATGGCTACCCCTGCCACAAAAGAAATTCCGACTAATGCCGTGGACACCGGCAGCCAGGTCAGAAATATTATCGAACCACCATAAATAACAGTGGTGGATAGGAGAATATTTTTCAGCTTGATCTGCCGAAGTATAAATGCCGCCGGTATCGAGGTCAGCGTCATGCCCACCGCACTCGCCGACAAAATATTCCCGATAAACGACTCGGGTGAACCCTGTTCGCGAAGATACAGATTCAGGAGAAGCATATAACCTGCATAGGTCAGCCCGATCAAAAATGAGGCCAGAAGATAAAGTCGGACATTTCTGGAAAAAAGCTGCAGGTGATGCCAGTAATCGGCGATTCCGCCGGATGCCTTTCCGAGTAGAGACCTGTGAAGAACGGTCCGAACCTTCTCCATTGTCAATGACCGATTTCCCCGTGCCTTAGGCGGGATCAAAATTGTATTCGCCCCGGCAGACAAATTCGACCGGACCGGTCAGGAAAATAGTATCATCATCTTCCGACCAATCGACAAACAGAGACCCCGAAGGAAAAACCACCTCGGCCCGGCGCTTGAGGTAACCATTGACCACTCCGGCCACCACCGAGGCCGCCGCGCCCGTGCCCGATGAACCGGTCGCTCCTGCGCCACGCTCCCAGTCATTGAGTATGACCTTTGATTTGTTGACGATTTTGACGAATTCCACATTGGTGCGATGCGGGAAATACCGGCAGTTCTCGATAATCCGTCCCAGTTCCTGCCAATCGAAATCAAAATTGTCCACAAACATCACTGCATGCGGATTTCCGACAGATAGCGCCGTTATCGGAAATTTGGCTTTTTCGATCTCGATCGGAGCATTGATATGAAATTTGGCCCTCGTTTTCATCGGTACCAGTTTTGTCAAAAACTTCGGTTTGCCAAGCGAAACACGAATAGAATAATAATCCCTGCTTCCCTTGATGATCTCGGCCGTGTTTATTTCCTCATTAATCTCAAAAGTCAGTTTCTTTTTTCGGCCGTAAGCGGAGTAATAGTACGCCGCAACGATCCTCAGACCATTGCCCGATTTTTCGGCCCAGGACCCGTCTGAATTGAACAGGTCAATACAACAATCGGCTTTGCGGCTTTTGGTAAGAACCAGAATACCATCGGCCCCAAGACCAAAATGAAAACGGCACATTTTTTCGGCGAGCTTATTAAAATCCAGCGCGCCGTAACGCTTTTTCATCAGGTCGATGATTATAATAGCGTTACCAAGCCCGTGATACGGGTAGAAGTCGATCTTGTTCATGAAATCCAAGATATTGTTTTAATCTCATTTGTAAAGAAAAAAGCCCCGCTGCTCCGCGGGGCTTTTTCCAGACGCATTTTTTGTAAGATATCACGGCATATTCTCGCGAAAAACCTTACCCAGCCGCTTGATAGCGAGTGTGATTGTCTCAAGCGAGGCATTCGAGAAATTCAGCCGGAATGTATTATCGCCGGAACCATCAGGGAAAAACGGCCGGCCGTAAACATAGGTGACTTTGGCTTCTACCGCCCTGGGAAGAAGCTCCGAACCCGACATTCCCCCGGGCAGCTCGCCCCAGAGGAATAATCCACCGTCCGGGTGGGTCCACTTGATTCCCGCCGGAAAATGCTTTTCCATCAGTTTCAGCATTAGATCCCGTTTCTCGCCGTAACTGGCTATGATCTCCTTGATGTGTTCGTCGAATTTCCCCGACTGCATATATTTATAGATCATATACTGCGTGAAAGTGTTGGCATGCAGGTCGGCGCACTGCTTGACCTTTTCGAAAATATTGATGATTTTCTCAGGGCAGTTCATCCATGCAATGCGCAGGCCGGGAGCGATAGTCTTGGAGAATGTCCCGAGCGATATCACAGCGTCACCGCCCAGTGCTTTCATTGTCGGCAATGATTCGCCTGAAAAACGCAGCTCTCCGTACGGATTATCATCAACAATCGGTATATTGTATTTAAGGGCAATATCGATAAGAGCCTTTTTCCGGTCGGTACTCATGGTGATACCGGTCGGGTTCTGGAAAGTGGACACCGTATATATCAGCTTTGGATTATACTTTTTGATAGCGTCTTCAACCTGGTCCACGAGCATCCCCTGGTCATCCATCTCCACAGTAGCATATTTCGACTGATAAAAGTTGAAAGCCTGCAAAGCGCCGACATAGGTGGGATTTTCGGTTACAATATAATCACCCGGGTCGACATAAGCGCGGGCAACCAGTTCGATGCCCTGCTGGGATCCCGATGTGATCAAAATATTCTCCATCTTTGTCTTGGCGCCGAGTTTGGTCTCGCGCGCGGCGATCGTCTCTCGCAACTGAGGGATCCCCATGGAGAACGAATACTGCAGACAGGTCGATTGGAATTCATCAATAGCATCATTCGCCGCTTTTCTCAGATCCTCCACTGGAAACATATCGGGTGAAGGATACCCGCCGGCCAGAGATATAACACCGGGCAATGACGAGACCTTCAATATCTCTCGGATAATCGAAGTCTCGAGACTCATCACATGCGGCGTAAAGGGCCATTTTTCCGGTACAGCCTTTACCGCTTCTTCAGCTAGCATATCAAAGTCCTTTTATTTTTAAAATATTTGCAGTTCACATCACACCGATAGAAAGATAATAAATAGG
>QNAH01000412.1 GCA_003641425.1 Candidatus Zixiibacteriota bacterium | reverse complement strand
CGGATCCGGCGGCTCATTATATTGCCGTTGTGGATGGCACATCCATGGCTGCTCCGCATGTAGTTGGTATTGTCGGTTTGCTGGAATCGTGCAATTCCGCCCTTTCGGGCCCTGACAAGATGAGCCTTATCATTAATAACACGACTCCTTATACTGACAGCCGTGATCTTGGGTCGGGTATTGCCAATGCATATTTGGCTCTTCATGCGGCCAATTGCGCCCAGTGCAATGAAACAACCCCGGTGGCGGATTTCAGTGGGACACCCACCAGCGGTGATGCCCCGTTGACGGTATCGTTTACGGACCTGTCGGCTAACAATCCCGACAGCTGGTCATGGGATTTCGGTGACGGCGGGACTTCGACCGCCCAGAATCCGACCTATGAATATACCACGGCGGGAACTTATTCGGTCACTCTGACAGCCGCCAACTGTGCCGGTTCGGATGTGGTTACGAAGACCGACTATATAACGGTTAACGAACCACCTTGCACCGAGACGACCCCGGTGGCGGACTTCAGTGGAACACCCACCAGCGGTGATGCCCCATTGACGGTTTCCTTTACCGATCTGTCGGCCAACAATCCTGACAGCTGGTCCTGGGATTTCGGTGACGGCGGGACTTCGACGGCCCAGAACCCGACCTATGAATATACCACGGCGGGGACTTACTCGGTTACTTTGACTGCCAGCAATTGTGCCGGTTCGGATCAGGTTGTCAAGACCGATTATATAACAGTGACCGAGCCTCAGGGCATAACTATGCACGTTCATGATATAGTGGTAACCAGAAAAAATGCTGGACCGAATTGCAGCGGCATCGGAACCATATATATATATGATTCGGGAGAACAGCCTGTTGCTAATGCCACGGTTTATGCAACGGCCACCGGTCCGGTAAATGGAACTTTCAATGGAATCACAGGGTCAGACGGCACTGTTGTTTTCGAAACCGGCAAAACAAGAAGCTGTTCCGGCGAATGGTGTTTTGAAGTTACTGACGTTACTCATGCGTCAAACACCTATGATGCTGCAGCGAACCATGTGACCAAAGCCTGTGAAAGCGGCCCTGTTTATAAAAACAGTTTGAATTTGATTCCATCCGAATTCAGCCTGAACAATTATCCCAATCCATTTAATCCAACCACTACAATTGATATGAGTCTGCCCGTTGCTTCAGAATGGAATATTATCATATATAATATTGCGGGACAAAAGGTTGCTGAATTCAATGGCGTCAACAGTGCCGGTGTTGTTTCGGTAACCTGGGATGCTTCCGGACAGGCCTCCGGTATTTACTTCATGAAGGCCAATGCCGGTGAATTCTCGACTGAGAAGAAAATGGTATTGATGAAATAGAACCTTAGCTATTTTGGCATTAAATGCCCGTATGGGCCTTTTCTGTTCAAAAATTAGTCAAAAAGGCGACCCCCCAGTAGGGTCGCCTTTATAATTTTAAAGGAAAAGGGCAATTTAGGGTATTAATTTACCGGCCTTGAGTATCAATAGTATAAAGAGTTTGGTGTAAAATCTAAGTGAAAGGAGTTGGGATGAAGCGATTTTTCTTAATCTTGTTTATGTCAGTGCTGGGTTTGATTTTATCACAGGCGGTACTGGCTGAAGATTGCGTTGAGGTTGACATTGAATTACCGGCTACGGTTGTTGCGGAAGCCGGTGGTTTCGCAACCGGCTATTTTGAACTGACGAATTGCGGCGATGACGCCGGATATATCTGGTTGGAGTTTGATATTGATTTGAATGGTGTCCAGTTCCCCATTGGTCAGATCCCTGTTTATTTGGGTGCTGCCGAGACGATTTCACGTGAATTTTATTTCCCCGTTCCTCCCCTTGCAATGGGTTATACGGTCACCTTTTGCGTAACGGCAACCAGCGGTGAATACGTGGCAGATGACTGCGCCACAATGACAGTGGAAAGCTCTGACGGTGGTGAAAGCATAATCGGTAAGACAACCGGTTTGAACTTCACATCGGAAAATGGAGAATGTGTAGATGTCGATCTGGAACTTCCCGACACCGTTTATGCCGCCTCTAACAGTTTCATGGAGGGTTATTTCGAAATAATCAACTGTGGAGATGAAGCGGCGACCGTAATGATGAGTGTTAGTCTTGATCTAGTTATGTTTGATACCACCATTACCCTGGGCGATATTCCGATTGAAATGGGAGCAGGTGATGAAATCTCCAGAGAATTTCGTCTTCCGATTCCACCTGTCGTTCCCGAGGGCACTTTCGGTATCTGTATTACAGCAGTTTCCGGAGAGTCGATGGCATCGGCATGCCAGGCCGTAGAAGTGGTATCCGAATGGGGCCCGCCTGAGAGCAGTTCGCCGGAATTTAACCTGCAGAATTATCCAAATCCCTTCAATCCCACGACGGCTATTTCATTCGAACTAAGCCAGCAGGCTAATGTCTCGTTGGAAGTATATAATATTCTGGGACAGCAGGTTTCTCAGCTGGTAAATGGTGAACTACAGCCGGGCGTTCATATTTATGAGTGGGACAGCGGAAAGATCGAAGGCCTCTCAAGTGGAATATATTTCTACAGGTTGCAGGTGGATGATAAATCTGTGTCTAATAAGATGACGGTTTTAAAGTAGCAGAAAGTCTAAAGGCACTTTCTCATAGCCTCTCTTTAACGTGGTTAGTTCGGGGGATGGAATCATTTTCATCTCCCGTTTAATTTGAGGTTCAGTTATGCGATTTAAAATACTTATGACAGTTATAATGTCGCTGGCCTATACAGGCGTATGTGGTTTTGAATATTCGGGTTTTATACAGGGTGAGGTTGAAGGTGATCAGTACGGGACTTCTTTCTGTCAGCTTGATTTCAACGGTGATGGCTTTTTAGATCTGATTATTTCGGCACCGGCTTCAGATGAAAATGGAATTTCATCAGGGAAAGTGTATATATATTGGGGAGGTGTTG
>QNAH01000411.1 GCA_003641425.1 Candidatus Zixiibacteriota bacterium | reverse complement strand
CAAATCGGATACTGAAAAGGATGAGTTGGTCAAAAAGATCAAAGCCAAGCGGGAAGCCGGACAGGCCGGCCGTGAGGTGACATCATTCGATATTCCGCGTATCTCGTCACTTGAAAAGATTGTTTTAACTATCACCTCGCTGCTATTGATCGCATCGCTCTTTCTTCCCTGGTTTTCCGGTTATCACGAATACGAGGTCGTAAGCGAAGTCGCTCCGGCCGAAGAGCAGGCCGTGCTTGTGGATTCGCTGGCCGATTCACTGGGGATGGAAATGATCGATTCTACCGCATTGGCGGCGGAAGTAACCGGTACACTTGAGGGAGAAGCGGTTGAAGAACCCGGAGAACCGGCGACTCCCGCGGAAACGGAAACCATTCAGGCTGCAAAAGACGATAAAGGATTTTCCTCGATCACGGCTGCCAGAAAGCGCAAGGAGATCCGCCGTGAACATTTGGAAGCAAATGCACTCGCCGCTTTGCCTATGCTGGGCAAAGTTCTGTCATCCGGTTTCATTCTTAAGATCACCGGTATTCTCTTCTTAATTTACATATTATTCTGTGTGGGGGGCGGTTTTTATAATCTCTATGCTTTGTACTGGTTTAAGGGCGATCCCGACACCAGGGCCATGAAGCTAAAAAAGGTTATGAAATTTGCCTGGATACCGGTCGGTATATGGGCCCTCTGTCTGATACTATCCTTTGTTGGGGCATCTTATTCATTCGACACCACCGATGTCATAAAACAAATCGGCACCAGTTACGGAACCGGAGCCTACCTTGGAATATTAAGTTATGGTTTTTATTTGTCTCTTGCCTGCTTCATATTGAATGCGGTCAAGGCTGTTGAGATTTAAAAAAGAAATTAAGTGTATTAACTATATTTGGAGGATTAATAGAAGTGAAACAGACATTATTTGTCACGCTGAACACTCTGATTTCCTTTGCGATAGCGTATGTCGTTTGGGGCGTTATATTGGCAGCTCAGCCGGCGGGGACAATTGCTCATTCGGTACATCAGGGCGGTCCGCTGGTTGTTGTTTTGATAACCATGCTGCTTATGCTTCTGGCCTTTGTAGCCGAGAGATTTCTTTCCCTTTACAGAGTGGCCAAGGGCAAAAGCTCTGTTCAGGTATTTTTTAAGAAGCTGATCACACTGCTTCACAGCGATGACTATGACGGCGCTCTTGCCGCCTGTGACAAACAACGCGGAACAACCGCCAATGTCCTTCGTGCCGGAATCGAGAAGTTCCGTGAGATCAGGGAAGACGGTTCGGTGGATGCCGAGAAGAAGATTTCTTTGACTCAGGCCGCTATCGAAGAAGCGAATGCTCTTGAGGGTCCGCTTCTTGAAAGAAACCTAATCGCTCTTTCGACCATCGCGTCGATCGCGACCATGGTCGGTCTTTTGGGAACGACGATCGGTATGATCCGTGCCTTTGCCGCGACCGGTAATGTCGAGGGCGGCGTAATCGACGCTCAGCAATTGGCGGTCGGTATTTCCGAGGCGCTGGTTAACACGGCCGGTGGTCTTGCCTCCGGTATTCTGGGAATCTTTTTCTACAACTTTTTTGTTAATAAGGTGGATGCTTTTAATTACACGACGGATGAAGCGACCTATGAGGTCATTCAACTGTTCAAAGACAAAGTAGGTAAGTAACTTATGGCGATTAAGAAAAAAAGGCGTATCGGTGTTGTGCTTGACATGACGCCTATGGTGGATATTACCATCCTCCTGCTTATTTTCTATATGACGACCACAAGTTTCAAACCCCCTGAGGCGAAACAGGTGACTTTGCCGCAGTCGCATTCACAGATTGAATTGCCCGATAAGGACATTATTAATATTACTGTTTCAAAAAGAGACTCAATTTTCGTAGATTTTATGCAGAAGGAAGAAGTCGTTATCGACGGCGAGAAGGTTCTGACGACTGTCCGTAAAGTGGCGGAAACCGATGTCTATGATGTTGCCAACAAGATCAACTGGGCAAGATCGAAGAATCGCAAGGCCCTGGTAGTTATAAAGGCTGACCGGGAAGCCAGTTACGGAGTCATGGACAAGATCATGAAGTCTATGAGGGAAAATGCTCTGACGCGGTTTTTGATTATTACGGACAACGAGTTGGAACAGGCAATGAAAGACGAACAGGCAATGAAAGACGAACAGGCGGGTATATGATGACCCTTTTGAAAGGAGTGATGTAAATGGCTGGTGGAGCAGTAGCAGAATCCAGTAGCAAGAAGAAGGGCAAAGGAGGTCGTCGCAAAAAACGCCGTATTCATATTAGAATCGACATGACTCCCATGGTCGATATTGTCATGTTGCTTTTGATTTTCTATATGGTCACCACTGTATTCTCGATGCCTCAGGCAATGGAGATCAATCTCCCGCCGGAGGAGGAGACTGAAGAGGTGGCGGTCAAGGAATCAAGGCTTCTGACTATCCGTATCGACGGGGAGAATCGGTTCTTCTGGAATATCGGCGACCCGGCCAAGAATATACCTCAGCTCCTGCCATCAAGCAGACTGCCGGGCGATACCCTGGGTTATAAGGTCGACACCGATTCTTTGAGATCGCTTCTGAGAACTCTGAACTATGATATTCCGAAGCTTAATACTCTGATCATGATCAGAGAGGATGCCAAATATGAAGCTTGGGTTGATATTCTGGATGAAATTGATTTGCTGGAAAGATCGTGGAATGCCGCCAAGGCGAAGGAATTGGAAATAAAGGTCGAAGACCTGGATAAGCCCGAATATAAAGAAAATAAGTTCTCCTACCGCTATGCTATGGGCGAATGGGAAGACCGTGACGACCGCATTGTCGCGTTTGCCTTGGGCGCCCTTGGCGAAGAAGGAGGAGGTGAGTAGTATGGCGCGAGCATTGACCGGAATGTATGGCGGTTACGGTGCTTTCGAGATGAAATCGAAGTACCAGCGAAACATGTTCATGGGAACCATGCTTGTTGTTTTGCTGGT
>QNAH01000410.1 GCA_003641425.1 Candidatus Zixiibacteriota bacterium | reverse complement strand
GGAAGGGGTTAATCAGTGATCATCCCCAATTTTCCACAGGCAGGCGGCTGGCCGATGAGTTAAAATAATCCGTGTAATCTGCGAAATCTGTGGATTAAATACGGCTCATTTTATTGTTTTTTGGAAATTCAGGTAGTTAAAATGACCTGCTGCCTTTTTCTACATAAAATGGGCCGTCTATTACATGTTAGCCGAATGGAAAGGAGATTATAGTGAATTTGCCTAATCCTAAGCAGGGCGATTTATATTTATTATTTCACCATTTGCCTTATGACTTTAGTGCGGAACTCCCCTTAGCAATCGGCCTTGGTGTTTGCTTAGATAATACTCCCCAAGAGTGGCTCGATTCCTCAGATCAAGGCTTGGCCGACTACCTCCTCCCCGGCTATAGCCTCTCAGGTATGGGGCTCAACAACTGTTGCCTGCGATGTTTTTATCAGTCCAGTCCAGACGAAGAGCTTTCTAAAAGGGACCTGCTTTTCTTTTCGGTACTTGCTCTTCGATTGCAGTCACCTATTGGTATCAGCATAGGTGGAGAATTTCGCGTAGGTGATAAAAACGACTATATTTTGGCTCCGACATTATATGAGATATCATCTTCGTGGAACGGAGAGAATTGCAGACATTACACTCCGGAAACTATAACGGCAGCCGGCTCTATTGCCGATAGACTTGTAAAGGTGAAGCAACTCGGCCTTGAGAGGTTGCAAACTAGTCTTATATTTTTCAGTCATGTTACTATTGGATTCTCGAAATCCTCTCAATTATCATACCTTGGGCTATTTGCTTCACTTGAAGCGTTGTTTGTTCCTTCCGGGAACAAAGCTGCTACACTCTCGAGACGAGTCTCCAACTTTTTGAGCAATTTTCAGTTTCCCGAACCGATGGGAAAATGGATAAAGGATGAATACATCAATGGCAGGCATAAGCTTGCTCATGGTATTCATGATGCAGCATTCGGAGCCACGCTAAGTTCTTCGAGACGCGAGGCTTTCGGTCGATTGCATGAAATTACTCGATTGTCTTTACTGGGCTTCTTATCTCTTGACGACAAGAAGCTGAACGAATTATCTAAGGATTCTGGCAATAGCCTTCAGAAAGTCCTTGATAATCTATGTGGTGTCTCAGGGCCGTTTCTAAGAAATCAAGAAATATGGCTCGGCTAACAATGGCATGAAGAGGGGCGGCAAACAGCGCTGCGATTCCTCAAAGGCTGTACCCCACTAAAGGTTTAGTCCTATTTCAAAGTCGCTTGCCCCGCCGTTTACCGCCCCTTATGCCTGTCGTTCTGACTGGAAGAGGAGGAAACCGAGAATGTTCGATGAAGACTTTTTAGAAGGTGACGAGGCCGATGAGTCTGAATCTGATGAGCAACTGACCGCCGCAATAGCCGAACTTGAGGACAGGTGCGAGGCCGCTGGTCTCAAACTCGAAAAGGACACCTTTCTAGGAGAAAAGCTTCTCTCTGTTGAAATGCCTGCAGGTAGAGAGCAGCGACAGTGTGTGTTCTGGAGTTCCGAGAGTATTCGGTCTTTCCTGTCGATTCCTTTCGAGAAGTATGTCTTCCTACGACCCTATGAAGCCATCTGCTCGTATTCGGACGGGATGATCGAGGCGTTGCTGCGGACTCTAGAACAAATGCCGATTAAGATGGTTCAGAGGCTCATGCTGGGAAAAGGACCAGAAGAAGATCTGGAAGAAGAAGATATCGACGTCACTCTCTCCGCGACCAAGGGCGCGGCCGCCGTCACTCTCAGTCCAACATCTGAAACTTTCAAGATCCTCTCCTCAATGGCTCGTAGATCCACACTCAGCCTAAAGATCTCTGGCGTCTCAGTGAGTCGTCATGACGATGCCGTTGATCTTCTTCGACGCATCGCCGACTCTTTGTTTTTTCAAATTGATACCTCTCTTGGCCTTGCCTTCAACCTGATGCGTGAGCGCACGGGTCCCATGTTTAGAAGGCGGCGACCCAGAACCGCTGCGTCTCTGGATGAACTCCAATTCCCAACGCAAGAGTACGATGACGCCCCCATGTCCCTCTTCTGGTACGCCAGAAGTGCCCACGGCATGCCTCTTCTGCAATTCTTGGCCTACTACCAGGTTATCGAATTCTACTTTCCGACCTACTACCAAGCGGAAGCAAAGCGCAAGATACGACGGATACTGAAGGACCCTACATTTCGTGCAGACCGCGACGCGGATATCGGGCGAGTACTTTTCTCTTTAACAAGCGGTCGCGGTACAATTGGCGATGAACGCTCCATGATTCGAGCAACCATGCAGGAGTGTATAGATCCAGACGAACTCCGCGGCTTCCTGACGAGATCGGAAGGGCGACTGAAGTTTTTCTCGTCAAAGACAAAGGGTCTCACATGTACGAAGATTCCAATAGCAAACACCACGGCCGACCTGCGCAATGATGTCGCCGACCGGATCTATGAAATCCGATGCAAGATCGTGCACACAAAGGCAGACTCTCGAAACGGGGAGGTAGAACTTCTGCTGCCTTTCTCAAAGGAAGCAGACCAGCTATACTATGACATTGAACTCGCTCAGTATCTGGCGCAGCAGGTTCTGATCACTGCAAGTACGCCACTGAGAATCGGATGAGAATGTCAGAACAAGGCGCTTCAGCCGACTGCGTGATAGGCAAGGGACGGTAAATTGGGGACGCTATCTGCAGCCTGATCTGTGAGACAGAATCGAGTAGACAAGTCTTATATACTTCAATTCCGGGTCAAGAAGGCGGCTTGACCTCTTAATTAACAAGGATTTTCTGATTCCGTCTAGGTCCCGGTGCGATTTATGCCTCGAAACAGGTCCAAAATTTGAAGATAATCTAATTTTCTCCTTTTACTCGACATCACTTTTTAAATCTGAAGTTTCCCATAAAAGTCTCTTATGCTGCCATGCGAAGCAAAGTACCCACAAGAGAATTAACAACTGATTTTCGGGGTACAGGGAAAAGTATACCAAAATTATCGTTC
>QNAH01000409.1 GCA_003641425.1 Candidatus Zixiibacteriota bacterium | reverse complement strand
GTTGGCTCTGTCGAATATTATTTCGCATGAATCACGGCAGGTTCGACAGAATGTCCTTAAGATTATGGCCGAAATGGGTAAAGCTTCATTAACGGTTTTCTCGCAAATCCTCAACAATAATGAATACTTCGAACGTGCGGAATCAAGACGGGAACTGCCGGATGAAAAATGGTATGTTGTTAGAAATTCCATCTTTGTCCTTGGCTTGCTGAACGACCCCGAGGCCTGCCGAGCCCTGCGTGTGCGTATCAATGACAGCGACACCCGTGTCAGACAAGCAATAGTCCAGGCCCTGGAAAAAATAGCCGGCGAGGAAGCCTGTGATCTACTTCTGGTGCTGGCCGATGATGAAGATCGCGAGATCAGGGAGTCAGCCATTATTGCTCTCGGACTGGTGGGCAATCCCGACATGGCGCCCGAACTCATCGAATTAGCCAATAATCGACGTAGCGATATTGTCTGTCTGATAAACGCTCTCGGCAAATTGGGAGGGAGCGAAGCCAAAAACTTCCTTGGCAACCTCCTTATCGATCAACAGCTTCAGTCTCAATTCACCTCGGGCCGCTCATCGCGAGAGGATCTTAAAATAGCGACAATCAGGGCGCTCGGGCGTATTGGCGACAAAGAATCATTGAAAAAAATAAAAAAATTCAGCGAATCACTTTCAACGTCACAAAAAATTCTCTTTGGCGGTTCAAAATTATCAAAGACCGCCGAGGAAATCCTGAGCAGATACGACAATTAGGCAGTCTTCCTCTGTCAAAATATCATACTGGATGCCATGTAGACATTCTAATAATGCCATAATGGCATATATTTTGCCCACCAGTTTTTTACATATTTCTTATCTTCTTGTATTACAATACATTACATTTATTGGCACGCTGGTTGCCTAAATATATTGCGTGAAACGAAAGTAAAAGGGTAACCATAAAAGGAGGTTTTTAAAATGACACTCGTAAGATATAATCCAAAACACTGGCTTAATAGAGCCAGCCGCGATTTTGACTCGATCTTCGATTCTTTCTTCGATACCCCGGCTTTGCGTGCCGGGAGCAGTTGCGATTTCACGCCGCGCGTCGATATAATCGAAGATAAAAAATCTGTCAGACTGGAAGTCGAACTTCCGGGTATGGAGAAAGATCAGATCAAGGTCGTCGTTGAAGACGGTGTGCTGACAATCAGTGGAGAGCGCAAATTCGAATCCGAGGAGAAGGATAAGAATTATCTGAGAACGGAACGTTTCTATGGATCGTTCTCTCGCTCCTTCACCCTCCCCGACAATGTCGATTCGGAGAAGATCTCGGCTGATTACAAGAATGGTGTTCTGAATGTTGCGCTTGCCAAGCATGAAAAGGCGCTTCCGAAAGAAATCAAAGTAGACGTCAAGTAAAAATAATCGGGTTGCGCAGATGGTACACTCAAAACGGGCGGGCGGTTTGACTCGCCCGTTTTTTTGGAGCTTGGCAACAAATTCTAAAATATAATAGAGGTGAGTAAAATGAGTAAAATTATAGGTATAGACCTTGGAACCACGAACTCGGTGGTTGCGGTCGTCGAAGGGAAAGACCCGGTTGTTATCGCTAATTCAGAGGGCGGCCGCACAACCCCATCGGTAGTTGCAATTGATAAAAATGGGGAACGGTTGACCGGACAGGTTGCCAAAAGGCAGGCGGTAACCAACCCGCTTAATACCGTTTTTTCCGTCAAGCGTTTTATGGGACGCAATTTCAATGAAGTGGAAAAAGAGATAAAAAATTTCCCGTATAAAGTGGTCGCCGGTGGCAAAGGGGAAGCCGTGATAGAAATGAATGGAAAAAAATACGCTCCCCCGGAGATATCGGCCATGGTTCTGTCGAAGATGAAAAAGACTGCCGAAGATTACCTGGGCCAAAAGGTGACCGATGCGGTAATCACGGTGCCGGCCTACTTCAATGATAGTCAGCGGCAGGCTACCAAGGATGCCGGTCGTATTGCCGGACTTAATGTCCAGCGCATCATTAATGAACCGACCGCGGCCGCTCTGGCCTATGGAATGGACAAAAACAAAACCGGTAAGATCGCTGTCTATGATCTCGGTGGCGGAACCTTTGATATATCTATCTTGGAATTATCGGATGGCGTCTTTGAAGTGCTTTCGACCAACGGCGATACGCATCTGGGTGGTGATGATTTCGATAAACGAATTATCGATTGGCTTGTTAATGAATTTAGAAAATCGGATGGTATTGATCTTTCTAAAGATGCGATGGCCTTACAGCGCCTTAAAGAGGCGGCTGAAAAGGCCAAGATTGAATTGTCATCGACAATGGAAACAACCATCAATCTGCCGTTCATAACGGCCGATAGCAGCGGCCCGAGACATCTTAATATGACTCTTTCCCGCGCCAAATATGAACAACTGGTCGACGATCTTCTGGAACGCACTATCGAGCCGTGCCGCCGGGCTGTGGCCGATGCTAAAATTGATATTAAAGATGTCAATGATGTCATCCTTGTGGGCGGTATGACTCGTATGCCTCGTGTAGCCGAATTGGTCAAAAAACTTTTTGGCCGCGAACCCAATAAAGGTGTTAATCCTGATGAAGTCGTTGCGATTGGGGCCGCCATTCAGGGCGGTGTCCTGACCGGAGATGTCAAGGATGTCCTGCTTCTCGATGTAACTCCGCTTTCGCTTGGTATCGAGACTCTCGGAGGTGTTTCGACACGATTGATCGAAAGCAACACCACTATCCCGACTAAGAAGTCGCAGATATTCTCAACGGCGGCGGATAATCAGACCCAGGTCGATGTTCATGTCCTGCAGGGCGAACGTGAAATGGCCATCGATAATAAGACAATTGGGCGCTTTGTCCTCGATGGAATTCCACCGGCGCCGCGCGGTATCCCGCAAATCGAGGTTACTTTCGATATCGACGCTAACGGTATCCTGAATGTGACGGCCAAAGATATGGCGACCGGTAAATCGCAGAATGTCAGAATCGAAGCCTCC
>QNAH01000408.1 GCA_003641425.1 Candidatus Zixiibacteriota bacterium | reverse complement strand
TTTGAAGACCAGGTTGCTGAAAAGTGCAGTTCCCGAGCCATTGTCCAATTTCAGATCGATATTGGGGGCATCGGGTGAAGCGTGCACGACCCGGATCTTGACCTTTCCCGAAACGGGAGTACGTACGTCGGTATCGAAAATCGGCTCGATATTGTCCAGATCGCCGACAGCGAAGACGGTGTATTCGGCATCGGTTACAAGAGCCAAATCGACATTGATAAATACCGGTGATGCGGCGCCGGCCGGGGTCACGGTGATATTTCTGGTGCCGGAGTTTATGCGTGCATATCCGGTGGTCGCCCCGTATTCGATATTTGTGAATGCAGTCGTACCATCGACTTTTATATCCACTGCCGGTGCATCATAGCCGGCATGGATGACGCGTATATCGGCTTTATCCTGCTCCGGGCCGACGCCGTTCCCCTCGTCATCATCGCAGCCGACAGCAAATACAAGGACCAACGCCATTAACATTAATCCTATGATTGACTTGTAAAAACTCATATCATGACTCCTTGAAATTGGAACGTTAATTAATTTCATTTTTATATCAGTATGCCGTTACACTGACGAAATTCGGTTCAAATATAAGAAAGTTCACTACTGTGGGCAAATAATTACTTCGATTTTTGTTATCAAATACTAAAGTCGAATATTGCCGACAATCCGTTCAGAAAAAATTAAAACTGCCGGGATAGATACCGTAATCTTCAAATTTTTATCTTAACAAATGTATAAAATTATTGAAAATTCTTCATTGAAGGCGGTATTTTAATGCCAAAAATGAAAATAATTATAAAAATATATACAATATTGCCCGAAAAATGATCAATTATATCTCCTGCAATTCCTGTCGATTTCGATTTTTGGGCTATTGGATAGGCTAATGGCTATATGAAGAATCAGATACCGGGCCCCAGTTCCTCAGCCAGTTTCGCCATATATTTCTGGGCCTTGGGACCTTCGAGTTCGCCGATTTTCTTTATAAAATCCTCGGCCTGATTGTTCCGAAGCATAATCAGCAATCTGTTTTCCTTATAGATGAAGACTTTATTATCGGTGATTACCCGGTATGAATAAGGCTCGCGCTCCAGGGGTGATTTCTTATCTGAGTTATTCATCGGATAGAGAGCCTTCTTTTATTGTCGCAAATTTAGCCGGTCCGAAGAAATTATTTTAAGCGATAAAGACTTAACGTTGATAACACATTATAAAATGCTTATGTTTGTTTTTCAAGTCTTTTGTAAATATAATTTTTATCGGGGAGCGGCTATGTGCGAAGTGGCAAATCCGGGGGGGCTGTTAAATAGCTTAAAAGGGGCCGGACTTCATTCAGAGTTCTTTTTCGGGGGGGTATTATGTATTTAAAAGCCGGAATTCTTATTGTCTATGCCTTGATGATTATCATTATCGGCACTATAGCTATGCGCAGGACCCGTTCGTTTTCCGACTTTTTCCTGGGAGGCGGAAATATCGGTCCGTGGATGACCGCTTTCACATATGGCGCCGCTTACTTTTCGGCGGTACTGTTTATTGGCTTCGCCGGCAAAGTCGGCTGGGGATTCGGTTATTCCGGCGTATGGATCGCGGTCGGCAATGCCCTGGTCGGAGTGCTGGGGGTATGGTGGCTGATTGGTCATCGTATCAAAAAGATGTCCGTCGAATACAATGTCCATACCATGGCCGAGTATCTCGATAAAAGATACGACAGTAAATTCTTGAAATTATTCGCTGCCCTGTCGGTATTTGTCTTTTTTGTGCCTTACTCCGCCGCTGTTTTCATGGGTCTGTCGTATCTGTTCAGATCGACTTTCGGTATCGACTACACACTGGCTCTGATATTCATGGGTGGATTCACGGCGCTGTATCTTGTCATGGGCGGCTACCGCTCGATGACCATGATTGATGTTGTCTTCGGTGTGATTATGGTGGTCGGTGTTAGCCTCCTTCTGGTGATCACTCTTGACAGGGGCGAGGGGCTGGAAAATATCTCGGCCGGGCTGTCGGCCATAAATCCGAAACTTATTGCGGCGGTGGGGCCGCCCGGATGGTGGCCGTTGTTTGCGCTGGTTTTCCTGACCAGTGTGGCGCCGTTTGCCATGCCGCAGTTGATTCAGAAATTTTACGCTATCAAAGACAAACGGGCGATCCGGATCGGTATGGTTGCCTCGACCTGCTTTGCCATCCTGATTACCGGAATCGGTTATTTCATCGGCGCCACCATCCGCTTTTTCCTCAATCCCCAAAATGCGCCCAATGCCTTTGCCGACGGCAAACCGGTATTCGATTCCCTCATGCCGGAATTTCTGGTTAATGTCATCCCGGAATCGCTTTTGATCATCATTCTGCTTCTGATACTTTCAGCTTCAATGTCCACGCTGGCGGCGTTGGTGCTGATATCGTCATCGTCGATTGTCAAAGATTTCTATCACGGTTTTATCAATAAAGAAGCCTCGGATAAAAAACTTACCCTGTTGATGCGGATCTTCTCCGCATTTTTCGTGCTCCTTTCGGTTATAATGGCCTACTACAAACCGGCGACCATTGTCGGGATACTGGGTATCTCGTGGGGCGCCATCGGCGCGGTTTTTCTGGGACCGTTCATTTGGGGACTGTTTACAAAGCGGGCCTCGAAACAGGGCGCGATTACCTCGGCGGTACTTGGCCTGGCGGTATGCTTGTATCTTTATATCGACGGTATGCCTTCGCCTCAGGCCGGGACAATCGGGATGATGGTCTCGCTGGCGCTTAATCCAATCGTGTCGCTGTTCGTGTCGAGTAAGGCGTAATATTGCCAAAGCCGCCCACGCCAGGCGGGAATCCATTCTTTTTTTTCGCCTCATCTCTTTTCTTTCACCCCTCTAAAGAGGGGTGCCCGCAGGGCCAGTGGGCCCGTAGGGCGGTGTGTGTTATTTTGCCGCCCGGTTTACACTCCCCTACAATTCTTATTTCGCATAATTCCGTGCGCGGCAGATGTCCACATCTGCCCGTTTCAAACT
>QNAH01000407.1 GCA_003641425.1 Candidatus Zixiibacteriota bacterium | reverse complement strand
AAGCACCGACCTGCGGCGACTCGGCCAGCAGTATGCCTGTCGCACGGCCGTGTGTTACCATCGGGACCAGCATAATTGAGCGAGTATTTAGTCTCAAAGGAGGGTAATCACGACGGCCCGAGATATCCACCACAACCACCGGTTCCGCCTGGCTGACGACACGCCGAATAAGATTCGACCTGCTTTCATCGACGGCCTTAAGATGAAAATTATCCTGCCCGCCGATATTTCTTCCCCGGTAGATCAGGTTTTTACCCGGTCCGACCAGGACAAGTCCGCTGGCTGGATAAGATAAAATCGATCCCATTATTTTCATAACGCCTTCGACCATACCGTCAACATCGAAAATGCCGCCCAGAATACGCGAGTTTTCGTAGATCATTTCCACATGGGCTTGAGATTTTTCAAGTTCCGAGGTGCGCTGATTCAGGGTATCGAAAAGTTTCAGCAGCCGACGTTCCGAGCGTCGGACATAATCCGATACAAAGGCGATCGCCAGCGGCAAACACCACAGCACTCCCACCCGCAATGTCAGACCGATGATTGATTCAAACTGCATACTGAGTATACATAAAATCAGATAAGTGGCGGTCGTAATACCGACAAGGATCAGGGTGGCGGTCATGGTCAAAAGGTAAGCGGAAAAGCCGACTGTGATAAAATAAAGTAAATAGAAATCTGATACATATCCCCCTGAATATTTCACCAGCGCAGAAATAAACACCAGTTCAAACAGAATTATTAAAAGGTACGGAATTCTGAGGTCGCGTATATTTTTTCTAAGAAGACACCAGAAGATGAAAAGAGTAATAAAATAGGTAAACGCCAGAATTACAATCGGGAGCATTTGCCAGAATTGAAAACGGGAATTTCCAATAAACCAGCCTACTCCCAGAAGCATAAACAGGCGGGTCAGCAGGAAGATAGAATCCACCCGGGGGAGGATTGTTTTGCCTTTATCCTGAAAAATCTTCATAATTTTAAATTTTTATCATTCTAACCAATTATCGGCAGAAAAACGGCTTTATTTATTGCCGTTTAACAGATTATGAAGATATTCGGGGTGATTTGGGATAATGGGGCGAAAACACGGTCTTTTTTACTGATTGGATGATTACTCCAACAGATAAAATCAAAAGAACCAGATCGGTTATGATCAGAACCACATTGAAAGTCGGGATGTATCTGGCAAAAAGGTAGTAAAGTAAGGCGGCTATTGTTGTTACAACCATAATTACTGCCGGAATCAGGGTGAACCAACTCTTTTTCCCGGCCATATTAAGCCAGACAGTCACAGCTATGAGAGTCAGGGCCGCCAATAACTGGTTGCTGGCTCCAAAAACCGGCCAGATCAATTTGTAGCCGTTACTGACCGCCAGTGCAAACATCAAAATCACCGCCAGTCCGGAATTGAACCAGAATTTTTTGCATATAGCCGGAACATCTTTGAAAATACGCCTCCAGAATTCTTCGAATATATACCGGTTCAATCGTACCGCCGAATCAAGAGTGGTAACAACAAAGCCTTCGACCATCAGGATACCGATTATTGATCCCGGTGCGGCCGGAATTCCCAGAGAATAATGCACCAGACGCCCCGTTGAAACGGCGAAGGCAAGAATGGGGTTACCGGTTCCGTCGGCCGGCCAGGCAATAGCCAGGTAGTCCGACATTTTCAGCGAGGATGCGATCGCCAGAATAACCAGTATGGCAAGGATCGATTCGAGTATCATCGCTCCATAGCCCACTTTTTTTGCATCGGACTCGCGGGCAAGCTGCTTGGATGATGTCCCGCCGGCCACCAGGGCATGGAATCCGGAGATTGCCCCGCAGGCGATAATAATAAATAAAATCGGCCAGACCGGACCCATATGCCGACTGCCTGCGGAGAGGTTGAATAAAGGCATCTGTGTCGAAAGGCCGTTTATACCGCCGACAACGACGCCCAGCATTATTACTCCCAGACCGGCATAAAGTATCTGGACATTGATAAAGTCACGGGGCTGCAATATTACCCAGACCGGCAAACCGGCGGCGAACAGGACATATATCGACAGGATAATCATCCATGCTATTCCCGATATTTGTACCGGAAGAAGAAAACCGACATATATCGATACAAAACAGACGATCAGGGCCAGGGTAAATGCAAGCCAGGTTTTTATTGATTTTTTGAATATCAAAAATCCCAGAAGCGGCGCGATGGCGGTAATTATAATCACCGATGTCGAGGCGATACCGCCGATTATACCCATCTCCTGTCCATCGACCACCTTAGTCTGAAGCAGGGTCTGTCCGTGTTCCAGACCGAGTTTTTCAATCGGCCAGATCGAGGTCAGAGAAATCGCCGTCAGCGATAAAAAGGCCGAAGTGACCAGAAGAAGCATGATCGAAGTGAAAATAATAAACATCAAAAAACCGGTTTCACCCAGGGCTTTGCGGGCGATTTCCGCCATGGAGCAACCTCGTTCTCGAATTGATGCAAAAAGGGCACTGAAATCATGAACCGCCCCGAAAAATATCCCGCCGATTACAATCCAGAGCCAGGCGGGACCGACGCCGTACAGAATGCCAAGGGTCGGGCCGATTATCGGCCCGGCTCCAGCAATGGTGGCGTAATGATGGGCAAAAAGGATTGGCGTGCGGGTCGGTACGTAATCAACACCATCGTTTTGATCAACGGCAGGTGTTACATGTTCGGGATCCTCACCCATACGCGAGGCTACAAAGCGGGCATAAAACCGGTAACCGATAAAAAAACAGAAAATAGCAACTAAGAATAAGTATAGAATATTCACGGCAGTTTTTTATTGCATTTCTATTCAACGTTTAACATTATAATCACATTGTATGCCTTTGGCAATGGGTTTTAATTATATGCATCCGGCAACCAATTCTAAATAATTACGTAGATTAATATAGACAAAAAATGTCGTGAAAACGGCGCGGAGGCCTTATGCGTTTGAAGATTACATTGATTCTGACAATACTCCTGGCACTCGGGTTT
>QNAH01000406.1 GCA_003641425.1 Candidatus Zixiibacteriota bacterium | reverse complement strand
GGACCCTGACAGCCATTCACCTGGGGGATGTTTTGCTCGGCGAACAGGTGAAGTATGACACCTCCAATCGGGTCCTGATTTCGCGGCTCGGCGATCTCAAGGCCGGACTGATAGTCGATTCGGCCGAGGAAATTCTGCGGATCACAGATGAGAAGATCAATCCCCCTGATTCCGCCTCGACGCCGCTCAACCGTGATTTTCTGGAGGGTTATATTGCCCTCGAGGAAAGAAATATATACCTGGTGTCCACCGAAAAACTGCAAAATCTGGTTCGGGTATCTTGAGCGATATTTAATCACGTGACTTTGTGCCGATGGGCCCGGTCATTGTACTTATCGCGATTTTTAATTAGATAAAAACATTAATATCCGTTATATTGTCCAAGATTTAATAGATTGGACAATCCGGGTCATGTCCGACAAGGCAATTTTAAATATACTATATACCAATATCGGTCGGGGACACCCGTACTACCTCGACGGTGTTGTCGATCGCCTTGAAAAATCACATTCGAATAAAATCAAGTTGAATATCAAAGATGTTTTCGAGGTCTCATCAGGCATCCCGCTGGGATTGTGGAGGGCGATTCGATATTTGTATGGTGCAGGATCGCAGGGCGGCGCGATCGGCAAGTTTTACGAGATATTGAGAAGCACGCGCGGGGCCGAAAGCGGCAGCACATTGACAGGATTACTCGCCCGGGGTCTCCGTGAATTTATAAAGCATAATCCGCATCCGACCCTGGTGGCGCATCCGCTCCTGGTACCGATGATTTCCGGCCTGGTTCCGGTGTACTATCAGCATGGTGAACATGCGGTTCCGCCTGAGGCGGCGGTGATGACGGCTCGAAAAATAATTGTTCCGACCGGACAGGCGGCCGATAAATTTATGGGGCGCGGTATCCATGAAAAGAATTTACTTATCAGCGGTTTATGCATCGAAAACGAACTGATTGATATATCGGAAACAGCATACGATAATCGGATACGCCGTATCAATAGTAACAAGATTCTTACCGGCGGCTTTTTTTCATCGGGGGCCGAGCCGAAGAAGCATATCGATAAAATAATCGCCATGCTGACATCGCTTGATAGAGCGGGGCAGAGGGGGATCGCATTCTGCCGCCGAGGCGGCAGTTTCGAGAATAAACTAAGGAAGTCCTTTAATATTGACACCGGTGTAATTAAGGAATTTTCAGAGGACCCGGGAAATATTTTCGCCGATAAAAATATCGCCGTGCTTTCATATTCCGGCCGCACAGAGGAATATGATTTGACCTCGAAATGTTTTCCATACCTCGATTATTTCGCGGCGCCGTCGCATGAGCGCACCAACTGGGCGCTGGGGCTGGGTATCCCGATGTTTATTCTGCACCCGATCATCGGAACTTTCTCGCCTTTGAACCGGAATATCCTCCTGAATAATAAAACGGCTGTCGATATCGACACGATGGAGAAGGCGGTCAATTTCAGTTCCGTATTGTTGAATTTGCGCCGGGATAGTATATTGGTATATATGGCTGAAAACGGAATTAAGAAATATCCGATCGATGGTTTTATCAAGACCGCCGGTTACATTGCCGACGAATTGACGGTGGCATGATGGCGATATCAGCTTATTTCCGTAAATTCGATTATCGCCTCTGGGTCCTTGCCGGAGGCTGGGTTGCTTCGGCAATGGGATTTGCCCTCGCGATACCGTTTATATCATTATACTTTCATTCCGAACTTGGTATTTCGCTAACCGGTATCGGCGTTTTCCTTGGTGTTAATGCCGTCATTCGCTCGCTTTTTCAGGCTCTGGGCGGTGAACTGGCCGATCGCTGGGGGCGCTATCATCTAATGGTCATCGGCCAACTTGTACGCTCCGGTATTTTTTTGTTAATGGCAATCTCGGTGTATTTGAACTTGGGCTTCTTTGCCATTGCCGGTTTGTTGATTTTTAATTCCATCTTCGGGGCCATGTTTCAACCGGCGGCCAATTCCACGGTGGCGGATCTGGTCGGGGCCGATCTGCGCACCGAGGCATATTCCATTGTCAGGGTGGCCGGTAATCTGGGCTGGGCTATCGGCCCGGCTATCGGAGGTTATCTTTCCGAGCACTCCTGGGTTCTGTTGTTTATTATTGCGGGGGGCATGACACTTATATCAGGTTCGATAATAGCGGTGTTTTTGCGCGGTATAAAGAGAATAATAAAATCGGCGGAGAAGTTCGGCATTGCGGATGTATCGGTTCTGAAAAGCCATCTGATTCTCATAAAATTAACATTTCTCATATTTATTACATATCTGGTGGTTTCTCAATTTATAACGCCGTTTTCGCTCTATGCCGTCGATTTCATGGGCATCAGCAAGACACATCTGGGTTATCTCTTTACAATTAACGGTTTGATGGTGGTCATTTTCCAGATGCCGACAACAAAGGCTCTTCGCAAATTCAGGCTGACCATTCAGATGGCCCTGGGTGCTGTCATCTATGCGGCAGGGTTTATGCTGGTCGGGCTGACAGCTACATTTATCGCATTTGCCGCCGCAATGATCATAATCACCACGGCGGAACTGTTCGTATCGCCCCCGGCGCTGGCCATCACGGCCAACCTGGCGCCCGAGGGACGCACCGGAAGGTATATGGGAATTTACGGTTTTGCGGTGACGGCCGGGTGGTCGCTGGGGCCGTTACTGGGATGTCTGCTGCTTGATTACTTCAAGCCGCACTTCGTAAATTTCTGGGGTATCATTGCGGTCCTGGCGCTGGTCGCGGCGGCGGGTTATTATTTTCTTACCAAAAAAATCCCGGCGGAAATGAATATTCGCCGCAACTCTAATAAATAACCACGAATTTGCCCAGTTGACTGCCCTGATCCGATTCGACTGAGAAGTAATATATACCCGAGGTGATGGCCATTTCATTGCGGGATATCATGTCCCATGTCTCATGCATGCTCCCTGGGCTGTCTTCGGGGAAATCGTGTTCAATGGTATCAATCAGGTCGCCATCGATGCTGAAGAT
>QNAH01000405.1 GCA_003641425.1 Candidatus Zixiibacteriota bacterium | reverse complement strand
TTCCTTTGTTCAATTCATTTGTTTTGTCGGAACCGGCTCCGGTACAGCCGGCACCAAAGGCGAGGAATATCATCGCCATATATATTAAAAAAACAAAATCGTCTCGATTATGCCTTCCAATCCCGGTCATGCCGGTAAATCCTTAATTGTGTACCACCCGCCTCCGGCGGTGGCCGATAAAAGCTCCGATTTAAGCCAGGATCCCACCCCGTTAAAATCTGCCTTGCCGACATTGCCGGCGGAGCTTTTACCAACCATGTATTTTAAAATTTTCTTTTTATCCACATTATCATCGACATTGATGGTCCGGCCGGAGGTTGCGAAACTGTTGCCTCCGTTCTCCTTGACGACAATGTTGAAATGAGCGTCGGCCGGAAGGGCCACCGTCCAGTCGGTCGGGGTCGGCTTGGGTGCATCATACACTTCCAAATGCGGAACGAAGATCATCAGTATTTTTTTATTTTCATTGTCCCGGCTGCACTCGAAATAATATTTATTAAGGTCCACCAGCGGTTTTTGCACCCAGCGCTTCATCCAGTTTTCATATGAATTGACGGTCCAGTTCCCGGTATCATCGATAAATTTCAGTGCCACCTTATGCCGGATCACCAGGATGGCATCGAAAACATGTCTCGGGTTCATGACATGATTGCGGTTGTCTTTATGTTTCGGGTCGATTGTATATGCGGTTTCGCCGCCGCCCAGATGATACAGCAAAAGGTCGGCCTTGCCGTTATTGTTTCCTGTTTTGAAAACAAAATTACTCGACTCATGGCAGGCCTTGTTCGGATTGCGGTATTTGCCGTCCCAGAGATCGAGTTCGATCACCTTATCACTCCCGCCTTTCCGGTACTTGTAACTCATCTTGAACGTGGTTTTGTTCAGGAAAGGCTTGAGTTTTTTATTGCCGGCATCACCCGACTCATCATTGATCCAGTTGACAAAATGCCAGAAATCGCGCATCCGCGGATTACGGCACTCAGACATGGTTGAGATGAAATCGATGCTGTAAGGCCCGCCCGGCGCGGTAAAAGGATGTTCGAATCCCGGGACACCGAAAAATGTCTTGTAGGTCGTCCAGGGATGAGCCTGTTTACGCAAATCCGCATTATACATATAGTCGTCGAACAGTCCGGTGGCATGACCCATTTCGTGATGATGCGCCATGGGAGCATAGGTGCTTCCGTCGATATCCTTGGTCTTGGCATCGGTCCCGGCGCCGCCGTAATAATCTGTTCGTCCCTGGTAACTGGCCTGGCAGAATTTGGCGTTATCCGGAAGCATCCAGTCCTCATCGGTGTGACACATGCGGACAATGCACTTGTGCTTTCCGCCGGCATCATCGAGTTTGGCTTCATAAAAATGATACATGCGTATCAGGATGTCGACGGTGCCGCTTTTCTTCTCGATGAGGTAGGGCCGGTTGGTGCGGTTCATGGAATTGATCATACCGTCCTTCTCCCATTTCGAGCGCCAGTTGGCGTCGGTTGGAGCCTCGGTCGAATGAGCTTCCATACGGCAGTTCCAGTATATTATCAAGTATGACAGCGGCTTTTCTTTGTCCGTTTCAAGGTTGCCCTTTATAAAGCCGCAATTATGAAGATAATGGGCCTCATAATTTCCGCATTTGTACTGAACATAATCTTTCATATTGGCCGGAACCGTACCGTCGGCGATCTTAACACTCAGGGCCGCCCAGTTATGCACCGTTTTGTCGTTTAAAACCGCGGCGCGTGCGCCCAGAATATGTCCCTCGCTGAACTTGAACTTGGGGCCCTTCGACGTCCGCTTGTCGGTGATATCATAAAAACTGCTGCAAAATAAAATCGCCCGTGGTACGTACGATTTACCCTTTTCCGGTATTCTGGTCGTAATCAGGTTTTTCTTGAACTCGATATCTGAAAAATACGGATGCGTCGTCCGCCCCTTATATATTTTGATATTATAATCATCTTCTTCATCAAGATATAAAAGAGTCAGCCGTGATTTATCCGACAGGTCGATCTTGTTTCCATCCTTATCGAAATCCTGCGGCTTGTTACCTGTATTATTATTGATATTCTGGCTGCCCTTGTCATCGATCAGGATGATGTCTTCAAGTGAGATAACCAGCGGTTTGTCCGGTGTGGTATTTTTGCCTCCGAATGGCTTGTAATTGGCCAGTATTGTCTCGAATTTATCGCCCGTATTTTCCTTGCCGTCATGACGGGTAAAATAATTGCGCGACGACCATTCCGGCGGAAGATCATAATAATGCATCCGTTCCTTGTAGCCCATCTTGGCGATATCTTCATCTTTTTTGATTACCATTTCGGGCGGATCGTCCTTCGTCTTGGTGTAAACCCACTGCCGCTTCTTTTTATCGGGGGATTTGTAAGTGTTGAATTCGAATCGGATCTCATCTTTCTTTTTCAGATCAAGCACCCTCACCGTGTAAATCCCGTCGGCGTAATCATGGCCGGTTTTGAACGGCTTGGCCCCGCCTTTCTTATAGACCTTGATCTCCAGCCCGTCTGGAACACCTTTAAATTCCTTGATTATCCTGTCATAATATGCGAACTTGAAATGGAAAGCGTCGGCGGTAAGATAATCCGGATCGATATAAGTGATATCCATCAACTGGTCATACCACAGCGGGCATTCGGCGGCGGTATGCTTTTTATCGACATGATCCGGGCAGTCGATCTTGTCGATGGCCTCTTTTTCATTGAAAAAAAGAATTTCCACCCTTCGATTGCGCTGTGAACGATAATTGCTTTTTTCGGGATTTTGAAGCGGAAACGATTCACCGCAGGCTACATACGGTTTGTCCTTGTCGATCAGTCGTTTTTTGATACGCTTGTCATACATCTTTTTCAAACGCTTGTGGTCGATTTTCAGGACCTGGCAGATCTCATCGGCATACAAATCATAAACCGCTCTCCAGGCCACCACCGGCCATCTTTTCCGGGGATCGGCCTTTACCTGATCGACCAGGTTCAAAGGAAGATCCTCCGGGAAAGCATCGCCGGTTTTC
>QNAH01000404.1 GCA_003641425.1 Candidatus Zixiibacteriota bacterium | reverse complement strand
TTTGCAAATAATCATGCCAAAACTCGATTCTCGGTAATCTAAGAAAAAACTCTCGAGGAAATCCCACAATTGTTATAAAAACAAAGGACAGTCCCGAAAAACTGCCCTTTGTCATCAGTCTGAGCCGCCTATGGGCGGCTTTTTTGTGTGGCGTTGCCATAAATGAACCTATATATTAATTGATATCTATATTTGACTGCAAATTAATCTCTTATATGGATTATACGGATAGTCGGCCGTCGTCCGTATGCCGGGAAAGGAGTCCGGAATGTTGAATCAGAAAGGCGGTATGTCACGGGGTTGCATGGTAACCTTGATCGTGGTCGGTGTGATAGCTGTTTTGGTCATCGCATCGCTGCTAATATGTTATATTTACCGGGAAGAGATCGTCGAACTCGGCCTGACCAAGCTGGCCGATACAGTGGCGATGGAAGCCAAAAATAATTTGCCCGAGGGAGTGACAGCCGAAGATATTGATAATGCTCTGGATGAATTTAAAAAAGCCTTCAAAGAAAAGAAGATCGATACCGAAGAAATTCAAAGTCTGTCGATGATGTTTCAGGATATCATGAAAGACAAAGAGGTTGATGCCGACGAGGTGGAAGAATTTATCGATGAGATAAAAAAAGCGGCGAAATAAAATTCTGTTCTTTCTATTGCATTTTATATAATTTAATATTAAGTTGATATAAAATAGCTTATATTTAACATCTAAAGCTATAGTTTATGTACGATTTGCTCGCCATAACCGGCGGATATATCCTGGGATCGATTCCCTTTGCCCTTATTATATCCCGCCTTTTCGGAATAAGAGATATACGTGAGGTCGGCTCCGGGAATATCGGGGCCACCAACGCCTGGCGCGCCGCCGGACCGGCGGCCGGCATCATGGTTACTGTCGGCGATATCGGCAAGGGTGTCCTCGCAGTTTTTATTGCTTCACTGATGCCGGAAAGTGCACTCGGCGCGGCCAATCTGAAAATGATTGCCGGGATCGCGGCGGTCGTCGGACATGTCTTCCCGGTGTTTCTTCTTTTCCGCGGCGGAAAGGGAGTCAACACAGCGCTTGGTGTGATGATAATGATTTTGCCGATTGAGACATTAATCGCCCTGCTCGGGTTTATCCTGATTGTTGTGATCAGCCGCTATATTTCGCTCGGTTCGGTTTTGGCAACAGTAATATTTTTTACCTCGGTATTGACGGCATACATTCTAAAGCTTGAGGATATCCCGGTTTTATATTTAATTGTATCCGGTATTCTTATGCTCCTGATAATCATCACGCATCGTACCAATATAAAAAGACTGCTGTCGGGACGCGAAAACAGGTTCAGTTTTCATTCTCGGAAAAACAGGGAGGGGGCGGATAATGCCTGAAAAAATATCGGTGCTGGGCGCGGGAAGCTGGGGGATAGCTGTTGCCAATTTGCTCCATACCAATGGGCATTCGGTCAGCCTATGGGAATTCAACCGGGACGATTGTAATTATCTCCTGAATAACCGAACCCATGAGAAAAAACTACCGGGAATAGAGATACCTGAAAAGATAAATATCACCAATGATCTTTCCGAGGCGATAGATGGTGCGGCCTACACAGTCCTGGCGGTCCCGGCCCAAAAAGTACGGGCAGTCTGTGAAAGCATAGAAAAAACAATTGGCATCCCGGGAAAATATATCAATCTGGCCAAGGGCGTTGAGATCGGGTCTCTGCGGCGCATGTCCGAAGTGATTGAAGAAACTATTAAGAACACAGACAAAAACTGTATTGCCACTCTTTCGGGCCCCAGTCATGCCGAGGAGGTGGCACGGGGAATACCGACCAGTGTTGTTGCCGCATCGACGAACAACGATTTTGCCCGGGAGATACAGGAGATTTTCAATAATATAACATTCCGGGTGTACCGATCCAGCGACCTCGTAGGTGTCGAGTTGGGAGGCTCATTAAAAAATGTCATTGCCATTGCCTCCGGTATCACCCAGGGACTTGGTTTCGGTGACAACACCACCGGAGCTCTTCTGACCCGCGGATTGGCCGAGATCACCCGAATGGGGGTCAAGGCGGGCGCCGACCCGCTTACTTTTGCCGGATTGTCGGGTGTCGGCGATCTGATCACCACCTGTGTCTCACGGCACTCACGCAACCGTCATGTTGGCGAGAGGATCGGTAAAGGGGAGACGTTGACGGAAATTCTCGACAGCATGGTCATGGTGGCCGAGGGAGTCGATACCTGCCGTTCCGCCTATGCCATGTCCGAAAAATTCGGGGTCGATATGCCGATCACCTGCGAGGTTCATAAGGTCCTATTCGAAGACAAACCGCCCCGGCAGGCTTTGACGGATTTGATGGGCCGGACTCTTAAAGAAGAAATCTGGAGTTAGAATATAGAGGTTTTTTATGCCGCCACGTAAAAAGAAAACCGAAGAAAAACTTTATCACTCGATCAGCGAAGTAGCCCGGATCACCCGCCTCGAGCCCTATGTCCTCCGTTTCTGGGAGAAAGAGTTCCCGATGCTAAAACCCCGTAAGAACCGGGGCGGGAACCGTATCTACCAGAAAAGCGATATCGAGATGGTCAACCGGATCAAGCACCTTCTTTACAAAGAGAATTACACTATCGAGGGCGCCCGAAACAGGCTGAAAAGTATCAAGCCGACTCCGGAGAAGAAAGAACTCAGGGCGGCCGGAAAAGTACAGACGCTGATAGGCGAAATCCGCAAGGATATCGAGGACCTTCTTAAACTTTTCCCTTGCCTTTTCTGAGGGATCATTTAGATTGTGCCTGTGATCGGGGCGTAGCGCAGCCAGGTTTAGCGCACTCGCTTGGGGTGCGAGAGGTCGGCAGTTCAAATCTGCTCGCCCCGACCATTATTAATAATCTACCTCATAAAATGATTAAAAATACATTTCCGGACATCGACAGCAAATAAATGTATAAATATTAAATGAAAAATCAGGATAAAAAAATCCTCATCCTTGTTCCGGCTTACAATGCCGGGAAGTATCTGGCCGAGCTTA
>QNAH01000403.1 GCA_003641425.1 Candidatus Zixiibacteriota bacterium | reverse complement strand
TATGTTCCCAGCGATGATGATTTAAAACGCTGTACCGAGCTTGGCGAAAAAATTAAACAGGCGATTATTACAGGCTGATAGTCACAAAAAATAAAGAGAGCCGCATTAATCAAAATGCGGCTCTTTTATTAAAAATATAAATATCTTAAACAGAAGTTAGATTCCAATATCAGTCTTTATTATCGAAGCGGGTGTGGCAGGAAGGGGCACTCTGTTTTTTCAGGTACTGCTGGTGGTATTCCTCGGCGGGGTAAAAAGTTACGGCGGGATTGATCTCGGTGACTATGGTTCTATTGAATCGTTTTTCCTTTTCCAGATTTTCCATCGATGACTTGGCGATGATCTCCTGTTCGGGATTGTGGTAATAGACGGCTGAGCGGTACTGAGTTCCGAAATCGGGGCCCTGGCGGTTGAGGGTGGTCGGGTCGTGGCAGTCCCAGAATATTTCAAGCAGGCGCTCATAAGTAACAACTAAAGGATCAAATTCCACCTGAACCGCTTCGGCATGCCCGGTAGTTCCGGAGCAGACATCATGATAGGTCGGATTATCGGTATGTCCGCCGGTATACCCGACTGTCGTTTTAACAACGCCTTTGATGTTGGGGAAAATTTCTTCGACACCCCAGAAGCATCCGGCGGCAAAAGTCGCTTTTTCCATACTGATCGCCCTTCCAATTCAAGAGACGATTAATCCTTTATTCTGCTGTATGCTGAACAGGTGTTTGTTCCGAATGGTTCCGATATCCTACGGGAATCGGTGTTATCGACACCGGATAATAACGATTCTCATGACCATTATTGAACTGACAAGTCCATGCGGGGCGTAATCTTGAAAGGCGGTCAATTCAATAGGGGGTTTATTTCGGTCAAACAATTTATTTTGACCGTCGGATGTACGCCATATCCCGAACGGGATATAGTGTATATACGCATCTCCGGATTTTCTTATCAGGCGGCATATCGGTGCGTTCTGCAGGGCGGAAATCGAATGATTGTAACAAATTTGCACCTTATTGGGCCTGATTTGAGGTAAACGAAATATCGGGTATTAACATTTGTAAAATGGGGTATTCCCCCTATTGCTTAAACAAAAAGAATGGGTATATTGCAATCGTTATTGTAATAGGCTTAATCATACTCATCAACTCTTCAAAGAGTATGAATGATTTAAGATTACAATAGGTCTCACTTGTACTTTTGCAAAATTTAATGAAGCATTAAGAGCTTAAACGAAATTATTCAGAAAGCGCCGGTAGTACAGTCGCGTCTATTGGCGGTATAACACAAAAATTTACTATTAAGAAAAATCAATGAAACTTGTTATCGAGCTTGCAATCCTTGAGAGTGGAAGAAAGCTATAGCTATGCCTGGGACCCTGTATTATTTCAATATAGAATTCCCCTATTCACATACATTCCTCTAGGGCATACTCTATCATCCTTAAATCGGGAAGGAGGTGGTATTTGGGCAAAGATTAAAAGCAAGTGAGACCATGAAACGGAACGATAAGGTATAATTTTGCCGGTTTTCCTGTGAAAAAGGCAAATGAATACGGCAAAAAGGAGACCCTTAACCGGATCCATAAAAGCAACCAGTTAATGTGAATCCCCCTTATGCCGTCGTTAGCAATATTATCGGGCCGTTAAGCCTGTCGCTTAACCAAAAATAATATCTGACGGATACCTTGTCAAACGAGAATTTTAGGAGGAACTGTTAAACAATGCAACCAACTGCTAACTAATCTGTTACGACCACATTAGTAGAAAAAGCATTGATTAAGTACTTCTAAAGATTTCCAAATTTCAGTGGCAACCGGGTTTGCCATGGTTTGGCAAATCTGGTTGCCTGATAGTCAGGAGAAAATTATGAAACTTCGATACCCCTTACTATTTATACTATGTCTTTTATTTTCAACGACAGCGTTCGGTGCGGTCTATACCGCCAACGAGACACCCGGTCCGGGTGAATTTGCGACAATCCAGGACGCTGTCAACATGTGCGCCCCGACTGACTCGGTTGAGGTTATCGGTTACTTCGCCGAAAATGTTGTGGTCAATACTAATGGTATTACCATATTTGGCGGCGGAACGATTGACGGAGCATCCGTCCCTGTTACAAACTGTTTGACAATTAATTCAAATGGTGTAACAGTTGATGGAATTAGTATCATCTACGCTTATTATGATGGTATTGAGATCAACGGTACCCCAACAGTCGTGAAAAACTGCCATATTCATGATAATCTTAGTGTGGCTGTAGCAGATGGTGTTGAAGTGAATACTTCCGGTAACACCATTACCGATAACTGCTTTTATGAAAATGACACACATGCCGAGGATAATGCCGGTGGTAACACATGGGCCGGAAACTCATATGATGACTTTATGGCCAATGCGGGTTATCCCACGGCCTATCGGATTTATTCATCCGGTATGGCCTGGATGGGCACTGACTTGTCACCGGTGGCTGCTGTCGTAGTACCTGATGGTCCAACAGCGATCCTTTATGGTGAGCAGGCCACTTTTGACCTGAACTATATCGCCGATCCGTCCTGTGGAGATTATCAGGCCGTTAAGGCGGTCGAGTTTACCGTAACCTGGAATACCGCCAAGGTTGACTACGTTAGTTACACTGATGGCGATGGTATGCCGGGCAACGGCCAGCATCTGATAGACGAGAGCAATACGGCTTCCGGTTCGCTGGTTGTCACCGCTACCAGTCTTGATGATGCCATGCTTGGTGACGGAAATCTCGGTCATGTCACTTTCGATATGATCGGTGCGCCCGGTGAAACTTTCAAGATCTTCACCAGTTGCCTGGCCTATACGCCGGATCAGGATACTATTCCGATGGTTCCCGGCGCATCCGCCTTAGCCACAATCACCGATGGTGGTATTCCGACACTGGCATATACTGTCAACGATCCCTTTGGCGATGATTATTATAATATCCCCAATCCGATTGTTCTCAGCACAATTGATGTTGCTGACGACATCGATCTGGATCGTGCTTATTGGAAGATCGATGGCGACTGG
>QNAH01000402.1 GCA_003641425.1 Candidatus Zixiibacteriota bacterium | reverse complement strand
CGTCTTCAATATATGCGGCAAAACCGATATCGAAACCGCCGGAGCGGTGCTCTCGATGGCGAGACTGTTTGCCGGTAATGATTCCGGGCTGGCTCACCTGGCCGCCGCCGTCGATATTCCACTGGTTGTCCTGTCAGGTGCCGATGACCCGAAAGAGACATCACCTCTGTCGGCCAATAAGAAGGTCATAATAAAGGACCATCTCGATTGTATCTCATGTGTTAAAAACGACTGCCCGAAAAAGAATGATGAGTTCATGCGTTGCATGAAAGAGATAACGGTGTCCGAAGTATTCGATGCGATCAGGGATAAATTATCATCCCAAATTACCTGACTGGTTTTAGCAGTACAATTATTTAAATATGAAAATCGGTGTCATAGGAACAATCAATCGCGACAGTATCCGGCTTGCCGATGGTACCAGAAAAGAGGCGTGGGGCGGAATTCTGTATAATCTTATCACTCTGTCTTATCTACTGGGAGACAAGGCGGGAATATTTCCGGTCTGCAATGTCGGGGCGGATCATTATACAGAAATAATGGCCATATTGAAAAGTCTGCCGGGTGTGCGTACTGAGTATATAAAAAAAGTGCCCGAGAACAATAATCATTGCTTTCTCACTTATCTGGATAAAGAGAACAAGCATGAAATACTAAAAGGCGGTGTCAGGCCGCTCGTATTTGATGACATCAAAGCACTGACCGGTTGCAATTTTATCCTGGTGAATTACATATCCGGACGCGATCTTCATCTCAGTTCACTGAAGAAATTGCGGAATATATATCAGGGAAAGATATATATCGACATACATTCGTATACGCTTGGCCGAAAAAAAGGCGGCGCCCGGTTTATCCGGCGGCCGCAATTATGGCCGACAGTGGTCGATTGCGCCGATTATGTTCAGATGAACCGGCTGGAACTGGCAGTGCTGGCCAGAAATATACGGTCAGAAAAAAATATTGGCGATTTTCTCGATGATGATTTGAAAACGATAATTGTGCAATTGAAGCGGAATGGAATAAGCGTCGAATCAAAAGTGATTATTATTACCGATAGTGGCCGGGGATGTTATTTGGTTGATGATTGCAGAAAAATGCAGTATAAAAGGCATCTTGGTGTTGAAGACGGAAACATTCGCAATGGCGTAAGTCAAAAGAATGCAACTGGATGCGGGGATTGCTTCGCGGCCGGATTTGTCGCCGGGTTGACCCGTCACCTGAGTCTTTTCAATTGTTCTGTCGCCGGAAATGCCGCCGGGCAAAACAGAGTGATCGATCATCGGAAAACTTATTCCATTTTGGATAAAACTATCCAATAACAGTAAACATCGTTGTTTGCGTTGATCTTATCAAAAAAGAGTTGACAAATCTTTGGCAAACATTATATATTGAATTAAGAGCATCCGGAGGAGATATCTCCTTAATTATCATTTTAAACTTTACTGACCTAAGGCTTTAGATTGACATCGGTGAAGGTTGTACAAAAAGCTGAACGTTATTATACCTGCGTCATTTAACAGAGTATTTTGTTGGCTATTGGATGGGCTCAGGGCTATAACTGGTTTTTTTCCGAAAGTGTCCGAATAAATTATTAGAACGCGGTTGCATTGTCGCGGTACCGCGTATTGTCCTGTAATCGCAGACAATATTGTATCTTTTATAAAAAACTATATCGATCATTATGATCAACACATTAAGGAACGAGGACAATCTTTAACAGGCAGTATGCCGAACATCAGGCATTGCCGGTAAGGATTTGTAAGACGGGTTTGATTGAAATCCGGGTCTCACTACTTCATTGGAAAGCAAGCTGTTCTGCTGGCAGCAGGACTGATAGATTTTTAAATATATAAAATAAATGTCCAATCTGTGGAGGAAAAAAATGGCAAAAAAATTTTTAATGTTGTTCTGCGCGCTTGCCATGCTGTTTGCACTTACCTCGCTGGCTGACAGGGAGGCCATCGGTGCAAACGAGTTGACATTGCGCAGCGACAAGCTCGTCGTGCCCGGCGAATGGTCGACAAAGGCCGGTTCCAGGGCTATTGTCTGGGACAATGGTATGGATTATACAGGACTTGCGGCATCGCAAGATGATGCCTCAATTTCTCTGGATCCTATCGTTGCTGATGACTTCATTTTCGATCTGGCGCAGGTCGTGAATGATGTCCACTGGATAGGCGGTTACTGGAACGGTCCGCCCGACGATGGTGATTTTGACTGGGAAATCATATTTTACAACGACTATGGCGATGGTACAAAACCGGGAACCGCCATAGCGACCTATATTTTTCCCAACTCAAATGTCAATGAGACCTGGCTCAGCGGAACTGCCGGATCTTCAAATTTTTACAGCTATTCGGTAAATTTGCCGACCCCGGCATCTTTTAGCGCCGGAACCAAATACTGGATCTCCATCCAGGGTATAGGCGCCTATGCGCCGCAATCCGGCGTGGCATATCATGAAACGATCATACTGCATCAGTCCGTTTTTAAATCAACTTATTTCGAATACGATGACTGGACTGACTCCGAAGATGTCTTCGGTATTGCGCAGGATTTGTGTTTCCAACTGACATTTACTGAGTCATGTAACTGGCTGCCCGATGATCCGCACAAGATGCATTTTCCCCAACTTCCGGATCCAACCGGATGGGCTGTCAACGCCACCGCGCCGGTGGTTCTGGCCGATGACTTCATGTGCATGGATACCGGCTGGGTGAAAGACATTCATTTCTGGGGTTCATGGAAGAATGATGTAGTAGGCGAAATAACTTCCTTTGTCTTGAGTCTTCATGCAGATATTCCCGCCGACCCGCCGCAGGTGCCGTACAGTCGGCCGGGGGTGACGCTTTGGGAAGCGGAAGTGACAGATTTCACGGTCGCCGCCTTTGATCCTCCTACGATGGAAGGATGGTACGATCCATCGACCGGCGAGATTATATACGATGATCATTATGCCTACTTCCAGTATAATGTCTGTCTGCCCGAACAGATATGGTTCTGGCAGGATTCCTCGACCATTTACTGGCTGAATAT
>QNAH01000401.1 GCA_003641425.1 Candidatus Zixiibacteriota bacterium | reverse complement strand
TTTGAACGGTTCCTGAGCTCAATCCATTCCACCTCCAGCCCATCCTGCGGATCGGCGATGAATTCATTGATGATAACCGGGGGATAATCAAACCCGAATGCCGTCACCAGCCGTGAATTATTCTCGAGACGATCATCGGGCGGAAGCTCCAGCAGGATCAGCGGGCTCATTCCCTCCAGTTCGAAATACACCTTAAATGCCAGCGTATCTCCCGGATCGGTCGCGGGGTATGTTATCACTGCGATCAGGTCCGGGCTGTCGGCCTGACCGTCCCCGTCGGGATCATACGAAACAGCCATATCACCCGACGACATTCTCTGCAAACCGATATTGATCACGGTTATCCCGAATTCGGTCCACCCTTCTCCCCAATAATCTGTTTCCACCGGAAGCAGGGCCAGGTCATAATCCAGCGGCGTGATTGAATTTAACCGCCCGGGAGTACTCCCGCTCGTATCGATCGACTGGCGCCCCACCGTATCATCGATTACATAGCGCTCCCACGATACACCATCTGCGCCGTCGCTCTCCCATATCAACTTTGAAATCGGTATCGCCGCCCGCTCGAGAATCACCGCGCCCGATGAATTGTTCAGCCCGACCGCATCCCATTCATAGACTGCATAATTTTCGATTTCCTCATTATCCCCCCAGACACCACTGCCGTCGCCCCAGACTCCCTCGAATCCGTCCGAGACACCGTCCGAATACAGCTTACGGCAATAAACCGCGTAATCATCCGCCTTCAGCCAGTCTCCCGGAAGAATTACCGGATCACCGTCGATATTGAAATAATACAGGCGCAGAAAAACCGAATCATCGGAATTGTTGTATAATTCTATCCATTCCAACATGACATTGCTTCCCGGCTCATTGGCCATCACCTCGTTGACAACCAACTGCGCCGAGGCCTGCCCGAACGCAAGCATTAGCGTCATCATTGCCGTTAGAAACAATAAAATCTTTTTCACCATTTCACCTTTGTTTCAATCATAACCTGCGATTCATTACTATCCGAGCTCGATCTGCTGTAACGATAAGAATATTTTGCACCGAATTCAAATCTGTTATTTATTTCGGCCGTTTCACTGATATATCCGTAAAAATAATCGAAACGTCCGTCCCGGTGATCTATTTTATCGAAATTGAGCCACAAATCCAGCCGCCCGAATGTATCGACATACCCCCGTACCCTTGCATAGAACGACAAATATTCATGCTCGTACAGGTCATCAGTATACTCGATATAGTTTTTGAAATCAAATATACCCGCCGCATATTTCCCCTCGAGACGGTACTCATTTTTTGTGGAAACCTGTCCGGGTTCTTCCCTGCGCGCATAACGATAACTAAATCTCAATTTCATGTCATTCGTGATAACCCGCACAAATGAGCTTACCAGATCGAAATTCTGCCTGTACTTCGAGGTTCCATAAGCCGACAGCGTTAGTTCATGCTCGAAATTATATCCGAGCTCGGTATTGCTTTTGAGAAGCATCCCCTTCTGATCGATCCTTTTATCCCGCAACTCGAAATCTATGGTATCGATTATTATTGTCGTGCGCATACTTCCCGCCCGTCCGCCGCCGGTAAGATTGATAAAATCCTCGGTGTAGTTCCATGCTGACGCCTTTAATGTAACCGGTTCGCTTTTGATCATCGTTTCAAAAAGCATGGTCGGCACTGTGGCCGTTTCGTCTCTGGGGACCGCCACCTCGAAAGCGGCCTTGAATTTCCGCCGATCGATACCGGCAAAGGCTCCAAATTGATAATGTTTATATCTTACTGAGGTGGCGCGGTTTTCCAATATCCCCCCCTGCACCATCACTTCGAATCGAAAATCCCTGTACTTTCGCAAATAATTCAACACTCCGGCGCCAAAGCTGTACTCGCCATTTTGGTCATAATGCATCAACAACCTGACAGCATCACCTCTGCCTTCCCCCTCGATATAAATCCCATTAAAACCGCCGTAATCCGGGAACAGAAACGATTCATCGAATGAATCATCACTCTTGCCAAACAGCTTACCGCGATACCCGGCGGTCAGTCCCAATCCGAACCGCGCCGTAAAATTACCGAGAATCATTTTGGATACCGGCCCGCGGTCGGATTGGTACACCAGTGATCGGCGCGACCATTTCTTGTCACCGCTGTAATTTTCACTGTAACGGATATCCATCTTCCAGTTTTCATTTAGCTTCGATTCCAGAGTGAAAAAATCTTTGTCGTCGCCGTCTTCCTCGAGTTTACGATATAACCGTCCTCGAAAATATCCGGTTGTCTTTGTCCCTCCCGTCTCTCCAAGTATATATGTCTCCGCCTGCTCCAGTTCCAGATCGCTGTAATCGGCCCTGATCGACTCCAGGAAATAATTCACATTGGGAATCTCCTCGAGCAGATAAAGATCCGTACTGTCAATACCATCCTCGAAAATCTCATTCAGATTAAGATATGTCTGATAGTCAATCTCGCCGCGCAAATACGCTTCATACAACTCCTGCTCCGATGGATATACATCCAGCGTGATATTTTCTGCATGGGACGGGGAAGACAGGATCAGAAAGGCGAGCAGGCATAAAAATATGTTCTGCTTCAGATGTTTCAACTCAGGTTATGCTCTTTCAGCTTTCTGTACAGGGTTCGTTCTCCGATACCCAGTTTTTGGGCCGCTTTTTTACGATTACCGCCGCTTTCCTGAAGCGCGGTTTCTATCATCACCTTTTCGATATCTTTCAAAGTCTTATCCGAAAACGACGGCGATGCGCCCCCTGCTTCGCTTTCCGTTTCGAACTCATGCCTGACCGGCAGATTGGACAGGATCAGGTCCCGAAGCATCTTCACCTCGTTGCCCAGTTGCAGAAGAGCGTGATAGATCAACTCGTGGCCCGCCTCTTCCTGCGTGTGCCCGGTTACGACCGGAAGGTTCCTCTGTTCGATAGCCTGCTCCGAAATATACTGCTCGACATCACCCGCCGATACTTCGCCGTCCGGCTGAAGCGCCGCCATGCTGGCGACAAAATTCCGAAGCTGCCTGACA
>QNAH01000400.1 GCA_003641425.1 Candidatus Zixiibacteriota bacterium | reverse complement strand
GGATTTCATCCGGAGTTTTCCGGTTGGAACAACATCTATCTCAACTGCGCACTTCAAGGCTTTTCCCGTCACGAGATCGAATCTCTCCTGCCGGATATCCTGGACTTTTCAGGGCTGACCGCCGTCATCCATCGTCCGCTCAAGACTTTCTCCACCGGTATGGTCCTGCGGCTGGCGTTTTCCATCGCCACGGCGGTGGATCCGGACATCCTGGTGGTGGACGAAGCGTTGGCGGTAGGGGACGCGGAGTTTCGTGACCAGTGTCTGGACCGAATGAACGAGTATAAACGGCGCGGGAAGACCATCATCCTGGTCTCACACGATCTTTCGACCGTTCGGCACTTTTGTTCGCACGTTCTCCTGCTGGGGGACGGGCGTATCGTCGACCGGGGCCATCCCGAGCAGATCCTCGATACGTACCTGGAGATCGTTCACGCGAGCCGCAAGAAGACACAAAAACACAGACCGGAGAAGAAAGGTGTGCGATGGGGGTCCGGAGAGATCCGAATCGAGGAATGCCATCTCTATTGCGAAGGGAAAAGAACCGACGAGTGGATCAGGGGGGCAAGATGCGAAGTCCACCTGTGTTTCGAGGTACTCAGACCCGTGGAAGGAGTCGTCTTCGGTGTCGGTCTCCACAGCCCGGAAGGGGTTTACATCCACGGCTCGAACCATTATTGGCATCCTCTTGAGATTCGATTACGGTTTCCCGTTGCAGGGGAGCGGGGACGAGCGATCTGCCGATTCCCTTCTCTGCCGCTCCTCCCGGGCAGCTATATGGTCTCCGCGTTTTGCTACAACAATTATGAAGGGTTTCCGCAACCGGTGGATCATTGGGAACGAGCGGTCAAGTTCCACATCCGTGAGGACGAAGGCCGTCAGCACGGTCTGCTTGCGCTCGAGACAGATTGGGACTTCCGCGAGGAGACTGGAAGCGAGTCGTAGCCTTTCGCCTCTTGCTCCTGCGTCGCCTCGATTGCCTTCGTGCGGGTGAATTCGAGCAATCGGGGCTGCCCATGAGCGATGATGTGGCGGAGAAGTGATGTGTGTACGAAACGATAGGTCCGGCAAGACTGACAGGGTGGCAAAAAGTCGGCTGGGTATGTGTAGTAACGTTTTCAACCCCCTCTCAATCTCCCCCAGTCTTGGGGGAGAAGGGGAATGCTCGCACGACCATTTACGTGTTCAGTCGAACATGTGGTCGATGCGAAGACACCTGATCGGGCCGAGCCTCCCTCCCCAAGATTGGGGAGAGTTCAGGTGAGGTTGCCGTAGAACACCAACTTTTTGCGTGATTCGTGTTATAGTCCTGCGTGTTATTCCATCACGGAAAGGGATCAGGAATGGAAACTCGTTTAAAACCACTAGCGTTAGCAATCAGTCTCGGGATCTTTTGGGGGCTTTCGATCTTCCTTTTGACTTTCTTCATCCTCTGGCACGGCGAGACGATGGAGCTCACCTCGAAGCTCGGGCGAGTCTACCTCGGATACACGGTGAGCATTCAGGGAGCATTCATCGGGCTGGTCTATGGGTTTGTGCATGCATTCATAAGCGGGTTGTTCGGCGGCTACCTGTATAACCTGTTCGCCTCGCGGATGTGAGTACGGCAGGGGCTGCTTGGACGTCAACGGGCGAGGAAGAGATTTCTTCGCCCGTTCCTTATGTGTACTCGCACGGAAGACTTCGCTGGGTATTTTAAGGTCGCTAAAATGGAACAGTTCGAGGAACGGCTCTCTAACCAGACCCACGAAAGTCGATTCTTATTATGTTACCGGGATCGGACAAACTTTCTGATCTTTGGAAACGCGACGGCGAGATTGACGAAGCTCTCCGGAGAGAGACCGCGACAATCCCCCTTGTGCGTGCGCCGGAGATTCTCCACCTGCAAGTAACTGAACGCTGTAACTTTGCTTGTCCGAAATGTTACCTGCCCGAATTGAACGCGACCTCACCGGAAACAGAGCTCACAGCGGGAGAATTCGAGACCAAGGTCCTGAGGCCGGTTTCGGATCTGGGAGTCAGCAAAATCGTCATTACGGGAGGAGAACCTTTCGTCTATCGCGACCTGTTTCAGGTTTTGCGGTGTGCGAGAGATCTCTTTCAAGAAGTCTTTGTAGGAACCAGCGGGTTTTTCTTGGACGATAAGAACACCGACCGTGTTCTCGATACCGAGTTGGATTGCGTTCAGGTTTCTCTGGACGCCGCAAGCGATCAGCTGCTCGAGAAGCTGATGGGATGCAAAACCGCGAGGCGCCTGTGGCCGAATCTGGAGCGATTTGTGAGGCGGCGCGATCAGCGAGGTGCCTCAACACGGGTCGTTGTGGCGACCGTGATCAGCCGTCACAATATCCATGAGATTCCGGCCATACTGGATCGCTGCAGAAACATCGGCGTCGACAGCGTTACCCTTCAGGCGTATCACGAATACGACATCATCTATCGTCCTGAGACCATTGAGTGGCCGGCACGGGTCCGATATGATGACGATTTTCTCCGCCAGATGTTTTCTTTAGTGGATCAAGTGATCAAGGCGAAACGAAACGGCTGTCATCTCTTCCCGCATCCGGAGTACTATTTTCTAAACCTGTATACGTTCTTTGCCGATCGCCCCGCGCTAAAAGTCAAATGTGAGGCGGACGATTTTCTTTTTGTTGATTCTCGTGGATATCTTCGTGGATGCATCTTCTCCGCCCCCCTTGGGCACGTGGACAACGGTATCTTGTCTTATCTCACGTCACCCGAGTATCATCGGTTCATCGAATTCAAAAACGATTGCCATTTATGTACGCACGGGTGCGCCTACCGCCCTCCGATGGACTAAGGTATAAGTACGTCCGTCGACCCACCCGGTCGAAGACTACGGCGCTCTACTCCAGCCGCTCGTTTTGTCTGGAGGGGAGAAGCGGGAATGACACAGCCCACTAATTCTCAAGCCCTCTCGAATCGCTACGGTGAGGGATATTTCCACGGACAGGGGAGCGGCTACCCTCCGGAAGGATACGAGCAGGCACACGCCTCCTGGGAAAAACACCTGCGAATCGCGC
>QNAH01000399.1 GCA_003641425.1 Candidatus Zixiibacteriota bacterium | reverse complement strand
CGGAGAATTTATCAGCGCCGATTCAGGCTTTTACGCAAACGGCACAGACAAGATCGAATTTATCCGCTCGGATACCATTTATAACAGCGATTCTGCCAGGACGGTCATATTCGAGACTGCCGACCCAGGTGTGACTTACAAGATTGCAACAGTCGCATATATCGATGTGGGAACCGAGGTTGTCATCTATGAATTGGATATCGACAGCCGGGAGCTGTATGCGGAGGGAGAGTCGAAGTTCCGGGAAGCGCTTTACAATTTTAGATATATCGAGGCCGCTAAATTTTGATCGAATTTTAATTTACCATTTTTTCCATTCATTGATTGCCGGTATGTTTTGAAATATTCTTATCGGTGTCTGCATCTTCCTCGCAGAAAACCTCTTCGCGTTCTTCTTCTTTTTGATAAAGAACATGCTCAATGGCCGCTTTTTTGTCGTCGTTCTGGAATTTCATGTATAGATCTTCGCCGTAATAGCGGGCGGCGGGACTGATCCATTCCTTATTGATCCAGTGACGGTATATCACCCAGCCGCAAAATATAAAGATGCCGATCAGGAGAATTGAAAAAACCGCGATCGATAAGTAATCGCCGATATTTTCCATAATGTCTCCTCTTAATCAGGTGGAAGCGCCGACCACACCGGGCCGGCGCCTCCTATGGATATGAAGAAGCGTTTCAAATCGTTTTTTCCGTTTGTTCTGTGCCGACCTGTGAGATTACAAGTTTCTCATCGACATAATCAATTTTAATCCTGCTGTCGGAATGTATCTCTCCGGCCAGAATCTTCTTAGAAATCTTCTGGCTGAGTTCTTTATTGATAAGCCGCTTCAACGGCCGTGCGCCGTAAGTAGGATCATAACCGATGGTAGCCAGATGTTCGGTGGCGGCTTCAGTCAATTCGGCCTCGATTCCTTTATCGGCAAGGAGTCTCTGGAGCAATTTAAACTGTATCCCGACAATCTGGCGAATATCATCATGCTCGAGAGCGCGAAAGACTATATATTCGTCGATCCGGTTAAGCAGTTCCGGGCTGAGAATCTTTTTCAGTTCATCGGTGACCTTTTTCTTCATCGTATCATAAGACATGTCATGCATGGCCGGATCAAATCCGACTGTCTTACCCTCACCCATCCCCCGCGTGCCGATATTCGAAGTCATGATCAGGATAGCGTTTTTAAAACTGACCGTCCGCCCTTGATTGTCGGTCAGACGCCCGTCTTCAAGAATCTGTAAAAGCAGATTGAACACTTCCGGGTGCGCCTTCTCGATCTCATCGAGCAGGATTATTGCATGGGGACGCCGCCTGATGGCTTCGGTCAACTGCCCGCCCTCGTCGTAACCAACATAACCGGGGGGAGCGCCTATGAGACGTGAAACTGAGAATTTCTCCATGTATTCGGACATGTCGATACGGACAATGGCCTCCTCGGTACCATAAAGAAACTCGGCCAGTGCCTTGCCCAGTTCGGTCTTCCCGACCCCGGTCGGACCGAGGAAAATAAATGAGCCAAGCGGGCGATTGGGATCGGACAGACCGGCCCGCGATTGCCTAACCGCATTGGCAACGGCTGTGACCGCTTCATCCTGGCCGATTATCCGTTCATGCAATTTATCTTCGAGATGCAACAGACGCTCCATCTCGGATTCGGTCAACCGGGTGACCGGTATTCCGGTCCACCTGGAGACAATATCGGCGATATCCTCGGCCTCGACCTCTTCTTTAAGCAGTTTGCGTGTCGATTGAATCGAGGTCAGTGAATGAGTCAGAAATTGCAATTTCTTTTCGGCTTCAACCAAGGTGCTGTATTTGATCTTGGCTGCTTCCTCGTAATTGGCCTGCCGCTCCATCTCTGACGCTTTCTGCTTCAGGTTTTCGATTTCACCTTTGATCTCATGAATCGCCTCGACAGTTTCTTTTTCTTTGGTCCATTGAGTTTTAAGATCATCTCGTTTGACATACAGGTCTTTGAGTTCTTCCTCGATCGGTTTGATCCTGACCACTGCGTCTTTCTCGGTCTTGATACCCTCTTTTTCGATCTCGAGCTGGCGGATTCGCTTTTCCAGTGCATCAAGCTCTTCCGGCATGGAATCGATCGATATACGCAATTCGGCGGCGGCTTCGTCAATTAAATCAATGGCCTTGTCGGGCAGGAAGCGGTCGGCGATATATCGGTCGGATAATTTGGCCGCCGCCACCATCGCCTCGTCTTTTATTTTGACATGATGGAATATTTCGTAACGTTCCTTGAGACCGCGCAGGATCGAAACTGTATCCTCAACCGATGGCGGCTCGACCATAACCGGCGCAAAGCGTCTTTCCAGAGCGGCATCTTTTTCAATATGTTTGCGGTACTCATCCAGAGTGGTCGCCCCGACACAGCGCAGTTCGCCACGAGCCAGGGCCGGTTTTAGCATATTCGAGGCATCCATCGCCCCCTGAATCGCCCCGGCGCCGACGATAGTGTGCAGTTCATCAATAAAGAGAATTATTTTCCCGGCGGCGGCATTGACTTCCTTAAGTACCGCCTTGAGACGTTCTTCGAATTCGCCTCGGAATTTCGACCCGGCAATAAGCGACCCCAGATCGAGCGCCACGACCATGCGGTCCTTGATCGTCTCCGGCACTTCACCCTTGATTATCTTCTGGGCAAGACCTTCGACAATGGCGGTTTTGCCAACGCCCGGCTCCCCGATAAGAACCGGATTGTTTTTGGTACGGCGCGATAGTATTTTGATGATCCGTCGGATTTCATCATCTCGGCCGATGACCGGATCAAGTTTACCGGCGCGAGCCTCGGCCGTAAGATCCCGAGAATATTTTTCAAGGACCTGGTATTTCGATTCCGGGTGATCATCGGTTACACGAGCTGTACCACGGATGCCGGCCAGCGCTTTCAGGATATCATCTCTTTTGACACCATATTCGATCAATATTTCTCTGGCCTTGCATTTTACTTCAAGGATGCCGATTAGAAGATGCTCGACGGAAATAAATTCGTCTTTGAGTTGATTCGCCTCGGCCTCCGCCTTCGAAAATACCATTGGCATCTCACGCGATGGATAGATCT
>QNAH01000398.1 GCA_003641425.1 Candidatus Zixiibacteriota bacterium | reverse complement strand
TTCGTTTGACGACTTCGCCAAAGACAAAAAAAGACGAGGTCAGGATGACGCTTGAGGAATTCAAGGTCCTGTCTCTCATCAACGGCGAACGAACATTGCCGGATATAATCGAGCTCTCACCGGTGGGCGAATTTGTCACGTGCCGGTCGATGTACAAACTTATCGTCGCCGGGCTGGTGCAGTCGGCCGGAAAACTTACACCGGAAAACCAGATCGTGGAAAACGAAGAAGAAGTCATACTGTCGATCCTCTTTTCGCTGTACAATAATTGTTTTTACCGTATTCGCACCATTGTCGAGGAGATCGTCGGCGACCAGAATCCGATGTTCAACAAGTACCTGTCGAGTTTCAGGAACGGATTTTTGATCTACTTCCCGGGCTTTGATCCCGGTGTCGATTTGGCTCCGACCTTCGACAAGTTTTATGCGGAGATCCTCAATATCCCGGCTCCGGTAAGGATGCATACGGTCATGAATGCTCTGGAAAATATGCTGAGCAATCAACTTGAATATGTCTTTTATTTTCTTGGCGTGGGCGTTTTCCGCCGGGCGGCCGGACAGGTTAAAAAAGAGATTACGGCGCCGATGGCGATGAAGCGCGAACTGGTTAAGAGATATAAAATCGGTGACAATCTTGCCAACTCGGTGAAAAAGGCTGACCGAGTCGTAAAGCTGGTGAAAGGTGCATCATGATGAAAAAAATAATAAACATATTATATCTGTTTCTGGTAGCAGGAGCACTGTCGGCCAGGCCGGCCTATGCGGGCATCGATCCCAATGCCCTTTATACGACCACCAATATAATCCATTTAGTGGTCCTGATCTGTGCGGCTCTTTGTCTGATCTGGGCGCTTAAGATCCTGACATTGGTCAAGGGCGGTCTGATATCGAAAAGCTGGCAGATGTTTGTTCTTGGTTTCTGTTTTTTAATTGCCGCCCAGCTGACGGTGGTCGGCGAGAATGTCGGCTTGCTTTTGATACCGACTTATATTACCACGGCCTTATATTTGTTGATGACAATAACTTGGCTGGCCGGATTATATCAGACCCGAAGGGTGCTGGGGTAATTTATTTGATTGACATAAGTCATGTTGAGAGTTATAATTACAAATATATATAAAATGACTCATTTTAATTCTATGAATATCAACGGCTTGTCGGCCATAACGGAGCAATAATCATGGCCCAGGTTACGGAACTGGAAGACCGCATCGGCAAGTGCAACAAGATCTTGAATGAGAATCCCAATTCTCAGATTTTCGCGGCACTGGCTGAGGCGTACAGAAAAAAAGGCGAGATCGATAAAGCCTTCAGAATTTGCCAGACCGGACTGAAGATCCATCCCAATTACGGCTCGGCGCACATGGTCATGGCCAAAATCAATTTTGATAAAGGCCTCTATGACTGGTCGGAGATGGAGGTGCAGAAGGTTGTCGAACTTGACGGCGCCAGTCATGCGACCGAGTCGCTGATGTCCGAAATCCATATCCATCGAGGTGAATTTGCCAAGGCTACGAAAATACTAAACAGGCTTCTCGAGGCCGATCCCGGCAACAGGCATGTACGGAAACTTCTGGATCTGGCCAAAAAGCTGCCCGGGGAATCACCGGTGCCGATTCAGAAAAAAGCTCCGGAAAAAACGCCGGAGCCGAAGGATGTCGAATCCGAACCGCAATCGGAGCAGCGGGCGGAAGTAAAAATTACGTATAAAGAGTTGCTGGACTTCATTGCCGGGGTCCGCGGTGTCGAGGGGGTCCTCCTGATAAATCGTGAGGGATTGGTGGCCGATCAGAGGTGGGATGATGCGCAGGAGGCGGAACTGTACGGTGCGGTGGCGCGCGATATCGAAACGACCGTGCAGTCGCAGATAGAGATAGCCAATTTCGGCGACTATGACAGCATCCTGCTCGAGGCGGACGATATGATTATAAAAATGATTCCTTTGGAAAATAATCTTTTGCTTATAAAAGCCAATAAACAGATTAATCTGGGCACCCTCAGGTTGAAACTGCCGGCACTTTTGAGCAAATTGGACAATGATCTTATTCGATAGGTTGAAATATGATTGGTAACAAAAAGATTGTTCAGGTTATACTGTTTTCGGCGTTGTTGATTATTGTACCCATGTTGTATTTCCCATCACGGTTCGGTATGGATCTGGCAACCGGCTCGTTCACATATTCGATGTTCGAGATTGTTTTTTACGGATTTATATTTTACTTTTTCAGGCCGGGTTCATCGCTTCTTCAGCTTTTTGCGGGGGCCGGTCTGACATTTCTTTATCGGATTGTACTGGGAACGATTTCGGGTGTATTACTGGCAATATTGTATTCGATGGATTTTTCCGTGTCGCTGGCGCTGGGTGTATCCCGCTATCTGCCGGCAATAATCCTTCATATTCTGGCGGCGCCGTTTATCATGAGGCCGTTTTTCCTGGCCATAGCCGATCAGCAGGCATATCAGTCCAGGGCGCGGGCACGGACCCCGCGGCGGCAGTCTCCGCCTGATCGGGAAAAGGAGACAAACACGCAGCCTTATCTTCCCCGGTCGGACAACCGGTCGGCGGTCAGGGGTGCGGAATCAATGAATGAAACAAAAGGCGGTGCATCGATGTTTGGTGAAGGCGACGGTTTCCATCGCGCGGTGCAGTATCTCGGCGAACATCAGGCGGTGCTTCTGGCGACCGCTGTTGATTTCGAGGGTTTGACGCTGGCGGCATTCAAACGGGAGGATTATGATCCCGAGCAGTGGGCGCCGTACACGCTGCTTTTCCAGGAAACCAACAGGCAGCTGTTGAGGATGAACAAAGACGAAAGCGATATCGAGCGGCTTGATCTCACTTTCGGGCCTCGCCGGCTGGTTATAGTCAATATTGAAAATTACAGTCTGATGGTTCTGTGCCGGCATGAAGATGACGAATTGCTGGGTATCAGAATCACGCAGGCGGCGGAAATAATAAAGAAATATACGTCCGAACGCTACGGCCATTTGAAGCCGTCGGTCACGGAGGAGCGATATGTATCAAATACTTGAAGAACTTAACAAAACGAGCGGAATTACCGGTTCCATGATT
>QNAH01000397.1 GCA_003641425.1 Candidatus Zixiibacteriota bacterium | reverse complement strand
TACGATCAATCCCGAAACCTTCTATAATCTGAGTGCTTCGTACTTCCTGACCGAAAGACTCCGTGCCGACGGTGTCGTTTTCGATAATTATGAAGCTCTTGAAAGAGAACTTGGTAATCCGGAATGGGATGATCAGAATATTTTCCGTGAAGGCGACAGCATGTTTGCCAGCGACTTTGATCCGCTCGTTGAAGTCGGTTCCGAAGAAGATACATTTGTCACCTTCTATGAATCTTACTGGTCGAATTTCATGAAGAGGAAGTCTTCATATATCGGCTTTAAGGGCGATATTACCAGTCAGATTACAAATTCGCATACGCTTAAATTCGGATTCGATTTTCAGCGTCATACCCTTCGTTATTTCGAAAATCTGAATGCGACTCAGGGATATTCAACCGAGCGTGTCAATCGTTATGGCTATGACGAGTTTGGTGAAGAGTCGGATGACGAAGACTTCACGAACGATACCAAGAATCCGATTAACCTGGGGATTTATCTTCAGGATCGTTTCGAATGGCGTGACTTTGTCATCAATGCCGGGGTTCGTTTCGATTATTTCGATTACAAGGCTCTGCGTTTGATCAATGTCGAGAATCCGTTCGATCCTTTCGCGGTGGAAGCCGACGGGACGATCGATGAGGAAGACCTGGAGGACAGTGAAAAGTTCAAGCGTGTGTCACCGCGTCTGGGAATCTCATTCCCGATCAGCGACAAGACCCAGGTGTATATGAACTATGGCAAATTCTTCCAGCGTCCCGACCTGCGACGTTTGTATGTCGGATATGACTTCCTGGAAACTCGTATCAGCGCCGGCTCTTATTATCCGTTTGCCAGCCCGAATCTGGAGCCGGAAGAGATCACCCAGTATGAATTCGGTATTACGCGTCAGCTGGGCGACCTGACGGCGATCAATGTCGCCGCATATTATAAGGATGTTTCCGGTCTGACCCAGATATTCCACCAGGCGGCCGTACCTTATGCCTATGATTACTATGGTAATACCGACTATGGAACGATCAAGGGTGTCGATTTCAACCTGACCATGAGACGGAGCCGCAATCTCAGCATCAATATCAAGTATTCATTGAGTTATGCCACCGGCACCGGTTCATACGCCAATTCCACATTCAATATTGCGTGGAAAAATTCGCAGGGCACACCGAAGACGACCAACCCGCTTGATTATGATCAGCGGCACAGCATCATCGGTATGTTCGATCTCCGGACGACCAGGGGTGAAGGCCCGATGCTGGGCAATATTTATCCGCTCGAGAATGTCGGTTTGAATACAGTCATTCAATTGGCCAGCGGAACGCCTTACACACCGATGGAAGTCTATGACGCTGTCAGCCCGGGTATCTCTGTTCAACAGGAACCCACAGGCGCGATCAATTCGGCCAATCTGCCCTGGACTTTTTCGGTTGATATGAAGCTGGAAAAAACCTTCACGTTCGGCAATTATCAGCTTGTCCCTTATGTCTGGGTTAAGAATCTGCTGAATACTGAAAACGAGCTTGCCGTTTATGAGGGAACCGGCAAGGCCGATATTTCCGGATATCTTGGTACTCCGGAAGGTCAGTCCAAAGCCGAAGATCCCGAGTATGTTTACAGGTATGAGTTTGCGCAGAATAACCCTAAGAACTATGCTAACCCCAGGCTAATTTATCTTGGCTTGCGGCTGTCATTCTGAGCAAAGTGAGGAGTGAAAAAAATGAAAATTAAACTTTTGGTCTGTGTTTTTGTGCTCCTATTTGCTCTGTCGTCTGTAGCGGCGCCTCCGGCCGACAGGCTGCCCAGGGCATATAAAGGCAGTGCGGCAATGCAGGTGGATAACACGACATTTATCGATGCCAACCGCATCTTGATGTTTGTCACTAACCACGGCAACTTCGGCCGGGATTTGTCGGACCTGTTTGGTTATGATTACGGAACATGGTTCCCTTATACCGGCGACACTGCCGATATTAGCGGCAACGTCGGTGATGCCGGACGGCAATCGCCGTATTACGCAGGCGGTTTGTGGGTCGGCGGCATTGACTCAGCCACTGCCGAAAAACTCGTCATCATCTCCGAGTACAGCGATGAGTACGTTCCGGGTCCGATGCATGATACCGTTGAAGTAGTTTTGGATACCCTGTCGACGGATCCCCTGGAGGTGGATACTATAGTAGTCCGGACCTTCATGGAAGACCGCGCCGAATTCCGGGTTTACAAGCTGTACAAGGATAGTCTGGCTGACAATCCTAACCAGGATTATCTGGACTATCTCGAGTTTGCTGTAGATCAGGGCGCTCCGGTCAAGGAGGAAGACGGCGAGATCGTTCCCGATATGATCGGCGATCAGATGTGCTGGTCGGTGTTCAACGATGCCGACCCGGATCAGCATAATAACAGCTCCGGTGAAACCGCTCCGCTCGGCCTGGAAGTGCGGAATACCACTTTTTCCTTCGACCGTCAGGGCGCGCTGGGGAACATTATTATCCTTCGTATGCGGATTTATAATAAAGGCGGAAAGACTCTAGATCCGTGTTATTTCTCGATCTGGTCCGATCCGGATCTGGGGGGCGCCGGCGATGACCTGGTTGGATGCGATACCACACTGGGACTTGGTTTTGTGTATAACGAGACTAACAACGACAGCCAGTATGGTGATGCTCCACCGGCTCTTGGCATCGACTTTTTCCAGGGCCCCATGATTGATTCCGCCGGTATGACTGCGTTTATGTGGGGTGATACTTTCCCCGATAAGATGAACCTGGGGATGACCTCATTCAATAAGTATATCAACGGCACCGACCCGGATGATTTTAATCAGACTTTCAACTATATGACTGGTCTTACGCGTACAGGTGGCGATTATACTTACGACGGCCAGGTGCTGAAGTTTGTCCATTCCGGCGATCCGGTTACCGGTGAGGGCGATCTTGATGCCGCCGGCGCCGACCGCCGCTGGATGCAGACCACCGGCCCGATCATATTCCGGCCGGGCGACAGCACCGAAATCCTGGCGGCCATTATTGTCGGCCGGGGCAACAGCAACCTGAACTCAGTTACGGTTGTCAAACAGCTGGATGATTTCGCTCAG
>QNAH01000396.1 GCA_003641425.1 Candidatus Zixiibacteriota bacterium | reverse complement strand
GGCACAGTATGTATCGGGACGGACCCGCCGCGAGCATGATCTCCTGGGTGAGCGCGAGGTTCCGTACGAATTCTATTATGGTGTCCAGACCCTGCGGGCGCTTGAAAATTTCAATATCAGCGGTATATCGCTGTTTCAGTTCCCGGTGCTGGTCGAGGCGCTGGCGATGGTCAAGATGGCCGCCGCCAGGGCCAATTTCGATTTGGGGCTGTTATCCAAGCCGGTTGCCGATGCCATTATCCAGGCCTGCGGCGAGATCATCAACGGACGCTGGCACCCGCATTTCGTGGTAGACATTATCCAGGGTGGAGCCGGGACCTCGACCAATATGAATGCCAACGAAGTGATCGCCAACCGGGCGCTGGAAATACTCGGCTATGAGAAGGGCGAATACAAATATTGTCATCCAAACAATCATGTCAATCTGTCGCAATCCACCAACGATGCCTACCCGACATCGCTTCACATCGCCCTGATCAATTCCAATAAGAAGCTGGTCGAAGTGCTCAATAATCTGATCAAGGCCTTCAGAATAAAGGCAAAGCAATTTTCACGGATGATCAAGATGGGCCGCACCCAGCTCCAGGATGCCGTCCCGATGACACTCGGGCAAACATTCGAGGCCTACGCGGCGACACTCGACGAAGAGGTCGAACGGCTTCGCGATAATGCCGACCTGTTTCTTGAAGTAAATATGGGCGGAACGGCGATAGGGACCGGCATAAACACCGATCCAAGATACAGCAAAAAAGTAATGCGGCATCTGCGGGAAATCACCGGCCTCAAGGTGATCCTGGCGCCAAATCTGGTCGAGGCGACACAGGATACCGGCGCCTTCGTGATGTATTCGTCGGCCACCAAGCGGCTGGCGGTAAAGCTGTCGAAGATATCCAACGATCTGCGCCTGCTTTCATCGGGGCCGCGAGCCGGACTGAACGAGATCAATCTTCCCCCGATGCAGCCGGGGTCATCGATCATGCCGGGCAAGGTCAACCCGGTCATACCCGAAGTGGTCAACCAGATAGCCTTCAAGGTGATCGGTAACGATCTGACGGTCACCCTGGCGGCCGAGGCCGGGCAACTCGAGCTTAATGTTATGGAGCCGATTATAGCCCAATCGATTTTCGAATCGATCGAGATGCTTAAAAACGGCATGGTGACATTGAGGCATCGCTGTGTTGAGGGAATTACGGCCAACGAGGAACGTTGCCGGACAATGGTGGAACGGAGTATCGGTCTGGTAACGGCGCTGGTTCCGAAGCTTGGATATGAGATTTGTTCGGAATTGGCAAAAGAGGCGCTTGAAAGCAACCGCGGCGTGTACGAACTGGTGCTTGAGAAAAACCTGCTGTCCAAAAAGCAACTCGATCAGTTGCTGGCCCCGGAAAAGATGATTAAACCGCAGAAGAGAAAATAAGGCGCCAATCATGCTTACGCCGGAGGAAATCGAGGAGCTTCGCCAGCGGCTGGAAAAAAGCCTGAATATCAGGCTTAGGAAAAAGCGTATCCGGGCCCTGACCGTCTATCCGACTCATCAGCAGATCCCCAATATGAAAATCGAGGTGGGCAAAAGCTACCGTAATCTGGAACCGGGGACCCCGCCTGACCAGGTACTGGCTATATTCGAATCGGTCAGCTTTCTGGTATGCACCCGGAAAAGGGGTGTCGAGGAGGGTCTGCCGTATTTCTTTGCCCGTGAAGATGCCCGTAAAGTCGAAGAGATGGAATGAGTCGCAGATAATAAAAGCGCATCGATTGATTGATCGGTGCGCTTTATTTTTTGAGTTATATTGTACTAGGCTCTATTTCGTAATTCCCAGAATATCCAGCATGAAGGCATACTCGAAGGCGATTTCTTCGATCCGCTCATAACGGCCCGATTTACCGCCGTGCCCGGCGCCCATATTGGTTTTCAGGAGGAGGCGATTGTTGTCGGTTTTCATGGCCCGCAGTCTGGCCGTCCACTTGGCCGGCTCCCAGTACTGGACACGGGTGTCGTTGAGACCGGCGGTGATCAGCATGTTCGGGTAATCTTTGGCCTCGACATTATCATAGGGGCTGTATTTCATCATGTAGTCGTAATACTGCTCTTCGTTCGGATTGCCCCATTCCTCGTATTCAAGAACTGTCAGCGGGATGCTTTCATCAAGCATGGTATTCATGACATCGACAAAGGGGACATCGCCTATAACCACCTTGAACAGGTCGGGCCGCATATTCACGACCGCCCCGACCAGAAGGCCGCCGGCGCTTCCGCCGCCGATTACCAGCCTGTCTTTTGACGTATAGTTCTCTTTAATCAGGTGTTCGGCGCAGGCGATAAAGTCGGTAAAAGTATTCATCTTGTTCAACAGTTTGCCGTCATCATACCAGTAACGTCCCATCTCGCCGCCGCCGCGCACATGGGCGATGGCATAAACGAAGCCGCGGTCAAGCAGGCTCAACCGGCTGATCGAAAACCAGGGATCCATGCTCATACCGTAGGCGCCGTAACCGTAAAGCATCAATGGATTATTGGAGTCCTTCTCGACATCCTTGCGGTGTACCAGCGAAATCGGGATATTTGTACCGTCTTTGGCCACAGCCCAGACGCGTTCCGAGATGTACTGTTCCGGATCATAACCCCCGAGGACCTCTTTCTGTTTTTTCAGCTCGCGCTCGCGGGTGTCCATATTGTAATCATAGACAGAATTGGGTGTTACCATCGACTCGTAACTGAACCGCAATGTCCCGGTATTAAAATCCGGATTACTGCTCTGCATGATAGAGTAGGCCGGCTCGGAGAAGGCAACAACATGATCTTCACCGCTGTTCAGATTCTTGATAAGGATTTTCTGCAGGCCCTCTTCCCTTTCGTAAATGACCAGATGGTCCCTGAAGACATCGAAATCATCGAGCATGACGGCGGTGCTGTGCGGGATGACTTCCTTCCAGTATTTTCTGGCCGGCTTCAAAATCGACGTTATCATGAGTTTGTAATTTTTGGCTTCGTTATCGTTGGTCAGGATATAAAGGCTGTCGCCGCGGCTTTCAACCCAGTATTTCATATCCCGCTGACGCGGGTGTATAATTTTGAATTGCCCGGT
>QNAH01000395.1 GCA_003641425.1 Candidatus Zixiibacteriota bacterium | reverse complement strand
GATTTTTATTTACGCCCCTTCCGGTTTCGGTGATGAAGAACCCGATGGTGTCCGGTTTGAACTGATTGTCAGACAAAAACCGGAGGCCCTCGTTCGTTTTTTTGAGATCATCCGGGATACCGTCGATATTCACGATGGAGGTAACATCTCCACCTTCATTGTCAATATGACCCTGGATATCGACATCGAGGCGGTTGATTCTCAATCGGTCACTTTCAGCAGTCATCTGGTAACGGTCGGTTCCAGTCCCTACAACGCGGCCAAACGGTTTCGAATAGAGTATAACCTTCCTGCCCGCATGGAAAACATTCCCGGCAAAAACGGCTCGATGTACCAATTGCTGATCAGCCCGCGCGGAAGAATTACCATGGACAATCAACCGTGTGACATTGATCCTTTCGGCGATCAATTCAATATGGATCCGACCGCCAATTTCGATCTGTATTACATGAAAGGCTCGCTGGGCGATTTTCACTGGAATAATATCAAGAATTATCTCGAAGCCGATTTTTCCCGTTTCCAAAGCGCGCTGGACATGAATGCCCCCGGCAAAATCAGCCTGTATCTGTGTCCCTGTCCGCCTGATGTCATAGACTGGGATAAACGCTTCGGTTATGGAATCGATCCGGGCCGTTCCGCCTTATATACAATTTATAATCATGATTTTAAATCAGTCGATGCCATTCTGCCGAATATGCTGAAACTTCTGCGCCTCTGGGGCTATGCCCCGCCCTTTATAGTCGAAGGTCTGGCCGGATACTTTGATTTCACCACTTACAACATCAAAAAACTGAAAGACGAAGGCGGTGTTCTCAAAATAAACAACCTGCTTACAACCCGGGGCTATTACAGTGCCGATCCGTTTGCGGCCGAAAACTGTGCCGCATCCTTTATTAAATATCTGGCTGACATTTACGGTATTGGAAAAGTGAAAAAATGGTACAGCCGGGCCGATGATCTCACCATCCTGAAATCGTTCGAAGAAGTCTATGAGCTTCCGCTTGATTCCCTTGAAAACGAATGGCTGTATTACATCGACACCATACAATTCGAGAGAAATATTTTCGATTATTATGCCGCCCGTGCCAATGCCATCTTCCGAACCGACCGGCAGATCGAACTGATGCAGAAAATGGCCGAATACGACCAGACAAATTTCGACTCGGTTGATACCTGGAAAAAACTGTCCACCGTTTACTATCAATATGGCTATTACTATGAAGCCATCGAGGGATACCGAAGACTTATCGCCATCGACTCCGCCCTCCCCCTCTACTGGCAGGTTCTCGGCAATCTGAATATGATCAATGGTGAGTACGATCTTGCCGTTCAATGTTTCGATACCGTCCTGATGCTCGACACCTCTTACGCCACCGCCGGACTATCGAAAGCGCGAATCCGGGCCATAAAAGGCGACACCGCCGCGGCAATAGAAATCGCAGAAAATTTCTATAACAGTGAAACAAGTATCTCCGGTAAAGTCGAGTTTATGCTCTTTCTGGGTGAGATGTACGCCGCTTCCGGAAAAAATCACGATTCGGCCAAAGCCGACGGTTACTATACCGATGCCCTGATCTGGTCGCGCGATATGATTCCCAAGGTTCAGAATGACCCGATTTATCAGCTCCGCGCCGGACTGGCTCTTCTCGGACTGGGGCAGTACGACGACGCCCGTAAACTACTCGAATTGGTCGAGTTCACCGAGATGCGTACATATTACCTTGGTCTGACAAAACTTAATCTCGGTAAACTGTATGACCTCATGGGCGATCATGAAAGAGCGATCGAGTATTATCGCGATGCTCTCTCGGTACCGCTGGCATCGTTTCATCGCGATCTTTGCGAACAATACATAAATAAACCGTTTAGCCTGTAATATACACCGGCAGTCAATGTTCAATTTCTTAAACTCAGCCGTCCTGATCGCGGCCGCGGCCGCCCTTATACCCCTCCTGATACACCTCTTTTCAAAACGCAAGGTGCGTGTGGTCGAATTCTCATCGCTCAAACATCTCAAAGAGATGCAAAAGCGTCAGGTCCGGCGTTTGAAAATCCGCCAGCTCCTGCTCCTCCTCCTTCGCATGCTTATTATACTTGTCGCCGTTCTGGCTTTCGCCCGCCCTGCCTCAAAAGGCGGCTATCTCGGTTCCCACGCCGGCGTCTCATCCATAATACTGCTCGACCGCTCCGCCTCCATGAGCCGCCAGGTCAAAGACGGCGAGACATTCTACCTGGCCAAAAAATGCGCCGAAAATATTCTCGAAAATTTCGGCCAGTCCGATGAATTAATCGTTATCCCCTATGACCGCGAAACATATTTCCCGGCCGGGGAACGATTCTTCAGTCGCGATATCGCCGACAATGTCCTGTCCGAAATCGAACCGGGTTATGATGCCGACAATTTCGGCGAGGCCTACAATAAAGCTCTCGGTCTTTTAAGCCAAGCTCAAAATCTCAACAAGGAATTGTATATAATCTCCGATCGACAGCTAAGTTCCCTGCCGGAAACCGCCGATAGCAGTGCCGAAAATATTTCGACCTATTTCATCGATATCCCGGTCGAAACCGACGGCAATTGCGGTGTTATCGATGTCGATCTGGGCGGTCAGCTGATCGAAATCGGTTCCGATTTTAACATTAAAGCCGAGATCCAGAATTACGACGGATTCTCCAAATCAGAACTTCTGGCCTCGCTTTTTATAGACGATATTCGCGTTATGCAAACCGAGTTCGAGATCGAGGAAAACGACCGGCAGATCGTACAATTCAAAACGTCCGTCCACAAAACCGGTTTCCATTCCGGCCGGATCGAAATATCAGACGACGGATTCTTGTCCGATAATCGCTATTATTTCACCTTCAAAATTCCAGATCAATTCAATATCCTTATTGTCGACGGTGACAACAGCGGCGAACTGGTTCGTCTGGCCCTGGTGCCGTCGGAAAAACTGGCCCGCTACTGGTCGGTCAAAATGATCGACCCGGGCCGCCTCGGCACTGTGAATTTGCGCGAATATGATGCAATCGTACTGGCCGGCGTATCCTCGCTTGGTGCGGTGGAAACATCACAGATATTTAGATACATC
>QNAH01000394.1 GCA_003641425.1 Candidatus Zixiibacteriota bacterium | reverse complement strand
CTTTTTGTCGACGACGACGGGGTACATAGGGTGATTGACATGAAAGACAATGTTCACGTGGTGCCTTTGGGATGGATTCATATCAAATATAAGCACAAAGAGGACGAGGGTGCTCCTGAGCTTATAATGGAGAGAGAAAAATGAGAAAAGTTTTTCTGCTTCTCAAAGAATTGGTAAAGATAGTAGGGATTATCTTACTTTTTGTGTTCCTTGCTTTTTTCCTTCCTGCCCTGCTTGTTATTCTTGGACTTTCAGTGACTTTTGAAGCGATTTTTGGGAGTCTAAATAAGGCTATTCTTGCTTTTTTTCATGGATTGCGAGATGGACTACAAAGGTATGTGAAATGAATAAAGTGACTTTGATTTTGATACTGATCCTCGTTGCTGCTTTTGTAGGCATGGGATATTTTTGGGGACGGAGTAATTATCAGAAGTCTCAGTTGGAGTTGGTGGAGAAGACCTACGAGGAGCAATTGGAGAAGTATCAACAGCGAATTCTTGAGCTTCAAGATGTGATTGACGATTATGGCGAGGAGGTGAGAGTTTATCAGCAAAAAATAACTGAATTGAGTACCCGAGTTTCAGAGAATCAACATCAGTTAGAAGAAGCAAGGAAAAAGTTGAGAGAAGCTCCTCCAGAGCATCTGATTCAAGAGGCTCGTCGAATATTGCAAACAAAAAATCTTCGCCTCACTCAGCAGGGAGTGGAGTTTTCCCTTTCAGCCTTTCGAGAGACTACAATCAAGCTTCTTGAGTGGGAGAATTTCTCACTGAAACGTGAGCCTTTATATCATGAGGAGTTGCGACTAAAGGATAAGATTATTGCCACTCAAAAGAAGCAGATTGACAGTCTTCTCCTTTTGAATAAGACTTTAGAGGGCAAATATAGTACTTTGGAAAGCTTAAGCAAAGAATGGAAAGAATATATTGTAAAGAGGGAGCGACGGAGTCGATTTTCAACTTTTCTGGGAATTGCCGGGGGAGTTTGTCTTGGTTTTGTTTTGGCAGAAATGATAAATTGAGGCATTGGTTATGAGCGTGATCAAGTGCCAAAGGAGCAGAGGACAAGAAGAGGTAAGAGATGCCATATCCGAACGAGCACTCAGCGAGACTTCAGAGTCCAACAAAGTTTGATAAATTTCGACGCACTTCAGGTAATAGGAAGATTTATTTCAAGATTCTAGTGCCTAAAAGTGTGGGGATTATTTGGGGGCATCCCAAGGGAATGCCTCCGAGGATTTGGGTTCCTCAATCGCTACGGTTTCCGACGAAGAATTGGACTGTAGCTGCAGCAAAGAAGTGGCTATCTGATAATAAGATTAAGTACCAAAAGTTTGAGCCTGCTTCAAAACAGGAGAAGACTAAAATGAATGTGAAGCGACTACTTAATAGGTTGTTTGAGCAGGAGGTAAGCACCAGAAGTTGGGCAAGTATAAATAAATCAAAACTTCCTGCTTCATGTTTTCTTTGGGTGCCAGACCCGAAGAAGAAAACTACTTGGAAATTGCCTTACCGAGAAGGTGCTGGTGGTATTGACCCAAAGACGGGGATGTATCGAAAGGCAGGTCCCATTAACATTAATGCCATTCGAGCGATAATGGCCTCATTGGGAGGTGCTCATACTGGCAAACCTATGCGAGTGCCAGCATCGGTGAGAGCTAAGGCGATTGCTTTGGCAAAGAAATATAAGATTGGAAAATATAAAGAGAATATGTTCCAAGTGAAGACTCTCCTTGTGGCAGAGGTTTTTGTCTCTCTTAGAGATGCGTTAGAGAAGGCAGTGAGGACACAGTTCGGAGCTGATTATTATGTAATAGATTTCTCAAACAAGGAAGTGATTTTCTATAAGTCCTCTAGAGAGGGAGAAATTGCTGGTGGTGAGGTTCCTTATAAGAAGGTTGGTTATAAGATTGTTAGAGGAGAGATTGAATTCGTTGGCACACCGATGGATGTGCGGAGAGTAGTTAGATATGAAAATAGATTGAGTTCAAGCGATCTGATTGAACTCATTGAGTATTCGGCAGAATTGAGGAATAAGGAGAAATGAAAAAACCGGGATTATTAGAATTCACAATTCCAGATTATAAAATTCTTGAGGATACTGTTGTTGATGAGAAGACTGGAGACAGAGTTCTGAGAGTTGAAGTGGTTTGGCAGAAAGCAGATATAATCAATAACAACAAGCGAAGGTATCGTAGGTCTCTTCTTGAGCGAGAGATTAAGCGTCTTCATGATCCTATTTCCAGAGGCGAAGTGATGGGTTCTGCCTATCATCCGAAGGATGGGATTGGTGAGGCCACTGATGTCTCTCATATTTGGGAGGAGGCTTCCATGTTGGAGGATGGAACTTGTGTTGGTGTAGTGAAGGTTCTTCCTACCTCAAAAGGAAAGGATGTTCAAGAGATTCTGCGTCATGGTGGAAAGTTAGGCATGAGTTCTCGAGGTTTTGGAACTACCACTGAAAAACAAGAAAAAGTTGATGGGAAGGTGGTAAAGTTCTACGAGGTAAACGACGATTATCAGCTTAAGAGTCCTGGAGACTTTGTAATGAGTCCTTCAGTTCCTGGAGCTGGTACTCGAAAAATACTGGAGTCCCAGCTTACTGAGGCTGCGGATTCCGATGCTAATGGAGAAGAAAAAGACATGAGTAAAGAATTAGAACAAAAGATTACTGACTTAGAAAGCAAACTTGCTGAGAAGGATTCTGCTATTGAGGAATATGAAGCTAAGTTGGCGGAGAAGGATGAGAAGATAAAAGAGTTGGAAAAGAAGATTGCTGAAATGGAAGAGAAGCTCAAGGAATTGGTTGATGCTGAGAATGAGTCTATTAAGAGCAGAGATGATATTGTGAAGGAGTTCGTTGCTGCTTATAGTGAGCAACCTGGATTCTTACCCGAAGATGATGGTGCTGGAGACGATGAGGATGATGAAGCCTCAAAGGATGAGCGGATTAAGGAGTTAGAGGCGAAAGTGGCTGAGTATGAGAAAAAAGAAAAAGAGCGGAAAGAGGCAGAGGAACGAGCTAAGGCTGAGGAGAAGCTTCAGGCAGAGTTGAAAGCTAAGCTGGACGAAGTGTTGGCGAAAGAAGAAT
>QNAH01000393.1 GCA_003641425.1 Candidatus Zixiibacteriota bacterium | reverse complement strand
TTTCTACTTTCTCTGGAGATGTCCCAGTGGGCCTGTTGAGGAAGTAGTTTTCGATTAAATCCTTAATACCGGTCTCCACCGGCCAGCGGATATGATAGGAGTTCAGTATTTTTGTTGGACTGTAATCGGCGTGGGTGCTTCCGAAACAGCGAGTTTCATTGGTTTGTTTGTTCTGCTTGACTATGAATCGAAAGGGCTTTCCTGTTTCAGGAAGGATGAAATCCATACTGGCAATGCGGTAGGTTTCCTGGTAGTCCTGCCATTTGCCCTGCTGGATAGTTTGCTCTTTCCATCGCTTGATCTTAGGGTTTTGTTTCAAACACATAGTGATATCTGCTTCGGAGCGTATGGTCAAATAAATCAACTGCTTTTCGCCTGTGTATTCGGAATCTGCATAGATTTCAGCAATGACATCCGGGTCAATTATTTTGAATAGATTTTCCTGACAGAAGCGGTACAGGGCCGTAGGCGCTCTGGATTTTCCCTCACAGTAGGCGATATTGATTATGGTATTAGTCATGCTGTCCCAAAGGATTTGGGGACGGTGCGCGTAGGTCATGTCTCCGTTCTTGTCCGGCGCCTTGCTCAATGATTTGTCTTCAGGGAAGCGGCTGTCCGATGGATCACAGTGGTAATCCACCGCAATCTCCTTGCCTTCGATGATCCCTATCTCCCTGGCCCGGCAAGAGACATCGTTTCGAAGATGTTGCAGGTGACTGAAGCGCAGCTCATCAAGGGAATCATAAAATCGGGTCTTTTTTGGATTTAGAGTCAAACCGGAGGCTACGGCTACGGACCGATCGGCATTCATGGTATAATCGTGAATGGTGGGGAAACCAGCGATAATACGCATGACATTTACGATAACGTTATTGGTGATTTCAAGAGAGCGAAGGCTCCGGGGACCATAGGTGTGCCATGCTTCCACTACGCCTAATTGATCAAGGAAAGGAGCGATAATGATTGCCCCCGGGTTGCTGATGATAACCTTTCGGTGTGTTAAACATTTTATGAACCGTCGGAAAGCGCGATTCACTTTTAGGCCGGATGTTTCGATGAGGTCCGGAAACCGGGCCTTTGCCGACGCCTCTACCGCCGTTCTCTTCTTTTCGATGCGGCTTGGGACCGCACTGGAAATTACCCCCCGGATTGCGATGGGCCTCTTGAAACGTGACAATTTCCACCGGGTATAAATTTTTTGCACATTGGCTCGGGAGCATTTCAGGTTGAGCCTTTTGATCATTTTGGCCGTGGACAGAGACGGATTCATCAACCGTTCTTCAATTATCTGAAGCTCCAATTGCGGGGAAATCTTCTCCCCCACTTGTCCCTTCTGAATAAGATCGGCCAAGCCCCAAACCCCAAAGGCCAAGTAGCGGTTTTTGAGCACATAAAATCGATTGGGGGCCATGCCGAACTCCTGAAGTACGGAACGAATCTGTCGGTTTTTTTCAAGCTGAGAGAGCGCCTTAAAAAGTTCGATTCTGTGTTGGAGGTGATCACGATGGAAATTGAAAAAACTTCCAGCACGATTTCTTGAATCGTGGAACGGTGTTGCTCGTTTCGCTCTTTGTCTTGACACGGATTCAAGGATATGCTGCAGCTCGGTCCAGTATTGCAGATCTCTTTCATCCATCCGATGGCCATAGCCATGAGAACGCTGTATCTGGCGGATAAGATCCAGGGATGCCCCTTTGATCTCAAGCGCATCAGCCAGTCTCAAGGCGTAATTGGCACGCTCATGAGGCCGTGAAGCCTTCGCCAATAGGACCAGCCTTTCCAAGGCGGGATCAACCTCTACATGGGACACCTCTGACAAAAGACCAACAGCCCCGTAGGTGGCGAATAATCCATCCCATTTCTTAACGGTATTTCGACTGATCTTAAGGGATTCAGCAATGGCCCTTTGGGGCCTTCTCTTTTTCCAGACCTCTGAGATAGCATGATAGGCAAGGAAAAACGGCTCATCCTCATAGGCAAACGGAACCGAAGAGCGAGATTCAGCCATTGCCTTTCGGACTCTGAATTGAATCGAGGCGAAATGATCGCGTGCAGCATCGGTGAGGACCATATCAATATAACCCATGTAGTACGCAAAATGGACAAAATAGAACCTTATCCGTATATATGATATGGTACGCAACATTTTCACAATTTGCAAGACATTTTTTTGCGAAAAATGCCTCATTCTCAAAAAATTACTCATGCAACCGTATACACATAGCCCCATGGCATGTTGGTCTCAAGTCGGTTGTCTTCATGACTTCTTTGTGATATAAATCAGTTAGCGTCGCTGAAGGGAGGTGTTGGATGCTTCATTCTCCAAAAACAAAGCCTCATAAGCCGGAAATTTGCCCCAAAGGAAAGATCGAAAATCCCAGATTTGCTGCGTACTACTTCGGTTAACTGATAGCGCCTGATTGACATCTTGTGGATATACAGATATAAATCAAACAGACGAAGGCCGTAAAGCGGACAACCTGATGAAATTCAAAGCATATTTGTGACAACGATAACTCCATCTACTTACCCTGAATGGATTTTTCGCCCTATTTATTACAACGAAACTGGCTCTATAATCCGCCCGGAAAAGTCTGTAAATTAATGTCAGACTTTTCCACCCGATTTTGAGAGCCGATGTATTGGTTCTATTTGAGATCCAGAATTAGAAGGCATATTGATCCTTAATCTGGATTTGTACACCGCGGTTTCCCCACCATGAAACTCGATTTAGACCAGCATTTTTGCGATTATTCAGAAGCTTGGCAAGTCTTTTTTTGATGCCGTGAGAGTCGCCGTCCAGGTAAGTAATTAGGAGGTCACCGGATTCATGGAGGCTCAACTCGCAATTTTGGTTGCTGAAGATGCTGGTGCGGATGGTGGATAGGACGCAATCCCAGTCTTCAGGGGTGCGCCACTGCGGGATACAGAGCAGAGAGCGGAAATAGTCGATAGCCAGCCTGGCCAACATGATACAATAGTAATGGCTTTCTACTTTCTCTGGAGATGTCCCAGTGGGCCTGTTGAGGAAGTAGTTTTCGATTAAATCCTTAATACCGGTCTCCACCGGCCAGCGGATATGATAGGAGTTCAGTATTTTTGTTGGACTGT
>QNAH01000392.1 GCA_003641425.1 Candidatus Zixiibacteriota bacterium | reverse complement strand
CCACGGCGGCAACTTGTTCAAAGAAGGCATCGCCAAGTACGGCGAGAAATAGAAAAAGCTGTTTTGCCACAGAATTATTTTCGCGGGCGGCAGATCCCTCGCAGATCGGGAGGCCTGTTCACATCTGCCCCTTCTGCAATTTGTCATTCCCGCGCAGGCGGGAATCCGGAAAAGGGCAGGATCCGCAATTCGCGCTTGCCGCGAATAGGCAATCCTGCCTGTTATAATTTGCTCCCCCATTGACAAATGAAAGCCTGATACCGTATAATAGAATAACAAATTCACTATGCCGTGGAATCGCCGATGAACGAAGCCTATCTCAGAATCGATGATAAACTGATGTACTGCCGTCACAACGGGGTCGATCCCAAACGGACCTCCCTGCTGTTTGTGCATGGCCTCGGAGATTCCGGACTTAGTTTCGAGGACCCTTTCCGGTATAAAAATTATAATAAGTATAATATTATTGTCCCGGACCTGATCGGGTATGGTCGAAGTTCCGGTTCTATAAACAAGCGTGGTTACAGCTACAGCGCCCATGTGAAAAATCTGCGGCGGCTGATCAAAGAGCTGGATATAAAAAACCTGATTGTCATCGGCCATTCAATGGGCGGTGATCTGACCACGCTCTTATGCGCCTCCGATCCCGACGGCATCATAAAAAAGTATGTATGCATCGAGGGCGATGTCACCCAGTACGACCTGACCATCTCGCGGGCGGCCATGAAGGCCATCGAAAAAGACAGGTTCGACACCTGGTACGAAAACGATTTCAAAACCAAACTTGTCTGGAATAAACTGGGAGAGCTTCGCTCCGGGAAAATTTATTATGCTTCGCTTGCCTTCTGCCGCAAAACCGCTTTCATCGAAAACGCGAAAGAGCTTGTCAAACGGAATACTTCGCTTGACGGCAAGCATAAAAGCGAGATCGGCAAAAAATTCGTCTCGATCAATGTTCCCAAAATCTTCTGCTATGGTACAGCAAGCCTGGCTAAGTCAACCTTAAAATTTCTCGAAGAAAATAACATCCCGACCCGGGCCTTCAAGGGTGCCGGGCATTGCCCGATGACTGACTGTTCCGATCAATTCTATAAATTTCTGTACGAGTGGATCAAGTCTAAAGAGTAATTCATTTCTTTTTTTATGAATAAATTCAGAGAACACCGCACTTATTTCGAAGAACCATTTATCCGAACGCCTTTTTTCAAAGCGCTGACTCCGGGAAGAAATCTGTCGGAAACAAGAAGCCTTGAAAAACTCTGCGATTTCTCGAAAGATGACCTTATCCTGGATCATGGCTGCGGGCAGGGAAGACATTGCACCCAACTGACCGCCGATGGATATACCGCAATCGGCTTTGACTATTCGAAAACCCTGCTCGATTTGGCTGTTCGTGAGAAAAATACACGCGGGCTGGACATCTTCTATATCAGGGGCGATATGCTTTACCTGCCGATCAAAGATTCTCTTTTCGACTGGGCTTTGTCGCTTTTCGGAAGTTTCGGTTACTTGAGCGATCAGGAAAATATTGAGGTCCTGCAAGAAATCAGGCGGATTTTAAAGCCGGGCGGTAAATTGATCCTTGATATCTGGAATAAAGACGCCATTCTGAAAAAATACGGCGATGACAAAAAACATGAGGTCGGAAAAGATCAGTATTTCATTCAAAAACGCCGCTTTGATCATAATCTCAGCCGGATGCATGTCGACCGGTTTTTTATAGGCCCTGATAATGAAGAAAAATATTCCGTCTCGTTCCGGGTTTACACCCGTGATGAGATTTCAAAAATCCTGAGCGATCTCAAATTCGAAATCCTCGATTTCCGCGGCAGTTTTACATCGAGGAAAATAACGCCCGATTCCCGAAGCATGGTAATTGTAGCCGGGAAATCCGATTGACGCCGGCAGGCCAATTTAACCTGCTAAAGATTAATGACTTAATGCGCTGACATAATCAAGATTCTGTTTTTTTTGCTTTTTTTACTCCCTGAATAGTAGTTATATTTGAATTATGCAAACAGCCTTACACATATATTCTCTTGTAAGCGAGCTTCAGAGCCATATCATAGGGGCAATTTTCAAGGGGAGCGAGTTTTTCAGAAAACAGCGCGAGGCATACCTGTTGTTTCGCGCCAAAAAGGGGCTTATTGCGCTCGGGATGATTTACCACCCGCACGGCTACGGTGCCTTCATGCTTCCTCGGGGAAAAATCAGGATTACCACCACCGAAAAACCGTGGCCCTTCTTCCAGCCCGCAATAGGCGGCGAGGTGATCGCTGTCGAACAATACGATCTTGACCGTATCTTCAGAATCGACATCCAGAACAACGGCAAAAAATACTCGATTATAACCGAGGCTATAGGCCCCAACGGCAATTTCTGGTTGCTCGACGATAAAAGCAAAATCATCGCGACTCTTCGCAACAAAAAATACGATCCCGGGCAACCGTATCATCCGCCTGCACCGCTTGACCGGATGAACCCGTTTGATATCGAACTGCGGCATCTGATCGAGATCTTCAAAAAGTGCGATCAGACGGTCGGTAATACGATCAAAAAAAGTATGCTCGCGCTCGATAAGCACCTGATCGACGAGATCATCGACCGCGCTGATATCGATCCCGACTCACCCGCCTGCGAACTGGATGACAATAGTCTCGAAAAAACACTTGCGACCATCAAAGATATGGTGCGCCGCTTCGATGATTACCAGACCGGGTACTTCTACGAGCATGCATCAGGTAATCTGGCCTACCCGTTTAAACTTCATTCGCTCGACAGCGAGTCGAAAAGATGCAAATCGCTATCGTTTGCCGTATATGAGGCGGTTCGGAGCAAACGGGCCGTGCGTTCCGAAAAAGACGAAAAGAGTACCGTCATCGAAGCGCTTCAAAAATATGTCAAAAAACTCAGACGGAAAGTATCGAAAATCGAAAACGATCTTTCAAATGCGCGGAATTTCGAGCAGTACAAAAAATATGCCGAGATACTCAAGATACACCTTCCGAAACTGAAGAAGGGCGATGATTATGTCGAGCTGGTCGATGTGTACTCCGGGAGCGGCAAACTGGTCATAATCGAGATGGACCCCTCGCTGTCCCCGGCGCAGAACGCCGATCTGTATTT
>QNAH01000391.1 GCA_003641425.1 Candidatus Zixiibacteriota bacterium | reverse complement strand
CAATCCTCGCCAGCATTTGACGCCGGTCATCATCGGTATTAGGTATGTATGTCATGTTGAAATTATGAATCCTATTCGACCAATTTCTGATATCCGTCTGCCGTCAGCAGACTATCGATTTCCTCCATATTGCTTATTTCAAGCTTTATCATCCAACCGTCGCCGTACGGATCGCGGTTGATGATCATCGGGTCATCCTCGAGTTTGGTATTGACCTCAATCACTTTCCCGCTCACCGGCGAAAACAGATCGGATACGGCTTTGACCGCCTCGATGGTACCGAAAGCATCCATTGCCTTGACCTCGGTATCGACGGCGGGAAGTTCGACAAAGACTATATCACCAAGTTCACCCTGGGCATATTCGGTGATTCCCACAACGGCCGTGTCGCCTTCGACCTTTATCCATTCATGTTCTTTGGTATATTTTAATTCGGCAGGAATATCCAATCTGCACCTCCAAATCCTATTTGTTTAATTATCCATCCACACCTTAAGTGATTTGAGCGGACTTCTCCGCTTCCTGTTCACCCAATTTCTGGATAAAACCGGTATCGAAATGACCGGCCGCAAAATCGGGATGACTCAAAATTTTCTTGTGATAATTTATGGTGGTCGGAATACCCTCGACTATGAATTCTTCCAGCGCATACCGCATCTTATCAATAGCCTTCTGACGGCTTTCCGCCCGGACTATCAGCTTGGCGATCATGGAGTCGTAAAACGGAGGAATGACATACCGCGCATAGGCCGCCGTATCCACCCTGACACCCCGTCCGCCCGGAACATGGAATGACGTAATCTGGCCGGGTGCGGGACGGAAATCTCTTTCGGGATCCTCGGCATTGATACGGCACTCCATGGAGTGACGTTTCATTATTATATCCTCTTGCCGCAATTCCAGCTTTTCTCCCGAGGCGACAAGTATCTGCTCACGGACCAGGTCATTATCGGTTGCTTCCTCCGTAATCGGATGCTCCACCTGTATCCGCGTGTTCATTTCCATAAAATAAAAATTGCGGTCCTTATCAACCAAAAATTCCATCGTTCCGGCGCCGAGATAATTGATAGTCGATGCCCCTCTGACCGCCGTGCGGCCCATCAGGGTGCGCAGTTCGGGCGTCACTATCGGCGACGGACATTCTTCAATTAGCTTTTGATGCCGCCTTTGTATGGAGCAATCACGCTCGCCGTAATGGATGATATTCCCATGGGTATCACCCATCAGCTGAATCTCCACATGATGCGGCTCTTCGATTACCTTCTCGATATAGACATCGGGATTACCGAATGCGGCTTCACCCTCATTACGGGCCATCTGGAAACCGGTTTCAAGCTCGGCATTGTCATGGCACATCCGCATTCCCTTACCCCCGCCTCCGGCAACAGCTTTTATAAGAACCGGATAACCAATTTCGGCGACTATGGAACGGGCCTCCTCGATCGTCCCGACTACTCCCTCGGAACCGGGAATAACCGGGATACCAGCATCGCGCATCATCTGCTTGGCCACACCTTTGTCGCCCATTTTTCGGATCATGTTAGGCGACGGACCGATAAAGGCTATCCCGCACGATTCACAGATCTCAGCAAAATCGGCATTCTCCGCAAGAAAACCGTAGCCCGGGTGAATGGCATCGGCATTGGTTACTTCGGCGGCCGAAATAATTCTTTTGGGATCAAGGTAGCTTGCGGCCGCCAGAGGCGGACCGATACAGACATCCTCATCGGCAAATCTGACATGAAGTGAATCCCGATCGGCTTCGCTGTAAACCGCCACCGTCTTTATCCCCAGCTCGCGGCAGGCCCTGATCACCCGAAGAGCAATCTCTCCCCGGTTGGCTATCAAAACTTTCTCAAACAAGTATATTCCTATTCTTCAAACAATTTCTAAAACTTCTGGAAATCAGGCTTCTTCTCGGCCTCTTTTCCTTTTTTGGTTTCGTCCCAGCGGTCGGCGGCCCCCGTGATGCCTTTGACTCGAAGATCGAAATCATCCGCGTTGGTACACTGCGTCATAGCCTCTTCGTATGAAATCATGCCCTCTCTATACAACCTCATAATCGACTGGTCGAACGACATCATACCATACTGCTGTTCCCCCTGCTCGATAAGGTCGGGAATAGCCGAGGTCTTGTCCTGGTCCATAATATACTCCCGAACCGCCGCCGAGTTCACCAGAATCTCAAGCGCCGGAACACGGCCCGGCATATCTGATCTGGCCAGCAGACGCTGGCAGATGATCGCCTTGAGAGTGCCCGCCAGTAGAAGCCGTATCTGCTGATGCTGATGGGGCGGGAAAAATGAAATAATCCGCGATATCGTTTCCACCGCATTGAGTGTATGCAGGGTGGTCAAAACCAGGTGCCCGGTGTCCGCCGCCGTCAGGGCAATCGACATGGTATCGATATCACGGATCTCGCCAATCATGACGATATCCGGATCCTGACGTAATGAGTGTCTCAGGGCCGACGAAAAAGTATCGGTATCCGCGCCCAGCTCCCGCTGACTAATAATGCATTTTTTATCACGGTAGATATACTCAATAGGATCCTCGACCGTCAGAATATTATCCATCCGATTTGCATTCATGTATTCGATCATCGCCGCCAGAGTGGTCGATTTTCCCGAACCGGTGGTCCCCGTGACCACAATAAGACCGCGTTTCTCCTGCGCCAGTTTTCGGACCGTGTCGGGAAGATTCAGATCTTTGAATTCGGGGATTCTCGTGTTGACCGCACGGATTGCTATACCGGTCGTCCCCCGTTGCCGGAACAGGTTGATTCTAAAACGTCCCAGCTTGGCTACCGAAAGGGCCAGATCCATCTCATTCTTCCGCCGAAAACGATCTTGCTGCTTTTCAGATAAAATCTGCCCTACGATATTTTCCATACCGTCAATCGTCAACGGCTCAGTTGCAATCGGTTCCAGTACACCGTTAACCCGAAGATGCGGTCGGATTCCTACCCGAAGGTGCAAATCCGAGGCACCACGATTAAGCATTTCTACCAGCATTTGTTTGAGTTTCATGACGCGATCCCCTATTAGAAAATATGTAGTTAACCTTCCGGATCAATCAGAAAGAGGACCTGGCCAAACTCAACCGGCTGCGCATTATCGACCATAACCTTG
>QNAH01000390.1 GCA_003641425.1 Candidatus Zixiibacteriota bacterium | reverse complement strand
GGACAACTGTATCATGTGTTACGCCTGCACACGTATCTGCGAAGTGCTGGGCAAGAGCGCCATCGCGGCGGTGCAGCGCGGGCATGAAAAAGTGATTGCGCCGCCGTTCGGCGAAGAGCCGCCGGATTGTATCGGCTGTCTGAGCTGTGCACAAATCTGTCCGACCGATGTTATCCCGTGGGTCGATGAAAATGGAACGCGCACGATCTGGAAGAAGAAATTCGATCTGATCGCCTGTAAGAAATGCGGTAAGACGATCATTACGAAGGAGTTTGCTGATTACATTCTTGAGAAGCGCGATATCCCGCCCGAATATTTCGACACCTGTGATGACTGCAAACGGGTCGAGCTGGCCAACAAGATGGGCGAGCTGGTCGAAGCGGCGAAGGAGGTTACGTTATGAAGTTTCGTTATAAAGTAATCCCGTCGCTGTGTATCGGTTGCAGGACATGCGAACTGGCCTGCGCTTTCACTCATTCGCAGGATAAGAAACCGGGCCGAAGCCGCATTTATCCGATCGCCTACGCCAAGGATAAATATGTGCCGGTGGTCTGTTTGCAGTGTGATGACGCCGCCTGTGCCAAGTCGTGCATGTTCGATGCGCTCAAGCGGAACGAAGAAACCGGCGCCATCGAGCTGGACAAGGAAAGGTGTGTCAAGTGCATGGCCTGTGTGGCGGCCTGTCCGTTTGGCTGTAGTCTGATCGATGATGTGCATGACGAGGTGGTAAAGTGTGATGTCTGCGGCGGCAAACCGGCCTGTGTGCAGTTTTGTCCGACCAAGGCACTTGTTTATGAAAAAATAGAATAGGTTTTCCAATGACAATTCGTGTTCAGGAAAAATCGCCCGGTAATATAAAAAGGCCGGCTGGGAATCAGCCGGCCTTTTGACTGCCCGAATAAGTTTGACAATATCCCGTCACTGTTCTATATTTTGGCTCCTGAATCGACTTGATTCGGGAATGGAATTTATTGAAAACTGTTCTGATTTAGATAGGAGTTACCCTTACCAATGAAAATTCACGGAAATTTAAGAAATATTTACCGGATTACGGCAATGCTGGTTTTGCCGGTTTTTATTATTATAGCCGGATGCGGTGGTGAAAAGGTTGAACCTCTTCCCGATTACGAAGGATGGGGTAAATACAGTTATCAGCATTTTGTTTTTCATTATCCCGAGGGAAGTTACTGGGGCAGGAATATCGACCGGTTGTCGCAAGCCTATGAAAAATATCTTCAGGAAGACTGCACCTTCCTGGGACTGCCTCTGCCCAAAGACACTATCCATTTTTTCATTCACAACAACGACAAGGAGATGGAAGAGCTCACGGGGCATAACAAGACATTTATTACGGGCAACCAGATACACTGGGATCGGATACCGCCATTCGGGACGCCTCTGGCGATATATCTTGTCGATAATATGGGTATCCGCAGGACCGATTATGATTTTTTATATGACGGGCTGATCACACTCCGGGATTATTCGGGAAGCGATTATCATCACAATACGGCATCGCTTCAGGAACTAAAACGATTCATCCCGCTTGATTCCCTGATTGACAACGAAAGATATTCCCGACAGAATAAACGTGACCGGGAATGGGAGGCGGCATCTTTTATTGCCTTTATAACATACAATTTCGGTATAAATCGTTTTAAGATGCTCTGGCAATCGACTGCCTCGTTTGAGACGGCGATTAAGGAGCTGTTCGGCGTGGATATGAAAACGTTCGAGGAGAAGTGGGTGGAATTCGCACTTGTTCGTTACCAGAGTATTCACAGAGAGACAATATACACGGATTCATCAAAGACTGAATAATCAGGAGGTAATATGGCTGATCAGGAATGGAAATCAGCAATAACAAATATAGGTCCCGGTAAGATCCAGGTGCGGGGTTATGATATAACGCAAATCATGGACAAGCTCAGTTTCGCCGAGGCGGTTTTTCTGATCCTGAAAGGGGAGCTGGCGAGCAAGGCGGAGGCGGAGATGATGCGGGCGATACTGGTGGCCTCGATCGATCACGGTTGTTCGCCGCCGTCGGTACTGGGGACACGTAATGTTGTTTCCGGCGGTAATTCGCTTAATGCGGCTATCGCCGGCGGGGTGCTGGTGATCGGCGACAGTCACGGCGGAGCGATCGAGAATGCGGCGCGGATCATGCAGGAATGGGCGGCCAAAGAGGGCGATGTGAATAAGCTGGCATCGCAACTGGTGGACTGGACACGCGAGAACAAGATACGCATGCCCGGTTTCGGGCATCGGCTCCACAATGTCGATCCGAGGACGCTGAAGTTATTCGAGATCGCGGGTAAACATAATTTCTCCGGGCGGCATATTGATCTGTGCAAGGCGATCGAGGCGGCGCTGGCGGAGAAGCTGGGCAAGAAGTTGCCGATCAATGTGGACGGCGCCATTGCGGCGGTGATCTCCGATATGGGATTCGATTGGCGGCTGGGCAAGGGCTTTTTCATCATCTCGCGGGTGCCGGGCCTGCTGGCGCACGCATACGAAGAGATGACGCGCGAGAAGCCGATGCGGCAGTTGGGTAACCGTAATTTCAGTTATGACGGCCCGCCGGAACGGGATATATAGTAGATTTTATTTTTAAGGGCGGGTATTTTAATGACCCGCCCGATAAATTAAACCCCATTTAAAGAGGGGGCATATCTTAAATTTAATTAAATCGCGAAATCAGAATCATCAGATGATGATTATTATGATTATCGATTTAAGCGATGTCCTGAATTTTCTGATATATTATAATATTTATACTCTAATACTTATCTAATATCAGTATGGATCATATTACTGCATAAATGTTAAATAAGGCGTGATGATTATGAAACTTGTATTAGCGACACAGAACAGGGATAAGATAAGGGAGATAAGGCATCTGATCGAGGATTTGCCGGTTACGATTATGACATTCGAGGATTTCCCGGATTTCCCTGATATCGAGGAGACAGGGAAGACGCTCGAAGAAAATGCTATTCTCAAGGCGAGCGGGATCGCTTTATATACCGGATGTGCGGCGCTGGCCGATGATTCGGGGCTTGAGGTCGATGCGCTTGACGGCGCACCGGGAGTTTATTCATCGCGGTTTGCCGGGCCGGGATGCACATACGATGACAATAACAGGAAGCTG